>NZ_JBMLTR010000190.1:0-9237 GCF_049239865.1 Aquidulcibacter sp. | reverse complement strand
GGCCGAAAGACGACTTGATAGGCCTCAGACACCAGCTTTTGCAGTTTCAATTCACTCCGGTTTTTTAGGCCTTCCACCGTGGTTGAATGGAACAACAAAAGATGTGCCTGCCGTCGCACCAGCCTGTCACTGGCCAGGTCTGGCGGCATGGTTTCAATTTGTACGGCCACTTGGGGATGGGTTTTGCGAAACTCTAACAAGGCTCCGTGCATCAGCGTGTCGATGACGGCAGGACCGCAAATTAGGTTGAGTTGTAGCTCTCCAGCAATCGCGTCGGCGCGCACCTTTTCTGAATGGGCAAGTAGATCCGAAGCGGTCAGAGCCAATCTTCGCCCGGCCTCGGTCGGGATGATCGATCGGGTCGTGCGATCAAATAGCCGAACATCCCACTTGGCTTCAAGTGTTTGGATACTTTTGGTCAGCGCCGAATGCGTAATCAGCAATTCTTCGGCTGCGCGGGAAAAGCTGCCTAAGCGGTAGACGGCTTCGAACCGTTGGATCAGGACAAGATCAATCGACATGTTCCGTTATCTACATAATAATAGATTATTATTCAATTGTTGGCGCAGAAAACCTAGCCTAACCTCCCGTGCAAACGCGATAAAGCGGGCCAAAACGGCACCAAGGGGGAAGTGCATGACGACCACCGAGTTCATTCACGGTAATATCGGCCTTTATTCGGCGATCTTCTTTTTCACGCTCCTTGCCATCGAATTGATTGCCATCAAGCTGTTTCGGGCAAACGGAAAAATGCCGGCCAAAGATGCTTCCTTGGGCATCTTGACGGGCGTGTTGAGTGACCCAGTGAATGCGATGTCGGCCTTTATTACACTTGGTATTTTATCCTTGGTTCAGCCGTTCCAGTTTTTCACCCTGCCGGTAAATCCATGGACTTTTCTGGTTTGTTTCATCCTGGATGACTTGCGTTTTTATTGCCATCACCGGGTCGCCCATCGCTGCCGCTGGGTTTGGGCGATGCATGTTGTCCACCATTCCAGTCAGGAATATAATTTGGCGGTCGCGCTGAGGCAGGGTTGGACCAAGCATTTTACGGGCACGATGTTGTTCAAAGTGCCCTTGGTTCTGATCGGCTTTGACCCAATCATGGTGACCTTCTGCGGCGTGCTCAATGCCAGTTACCAGTTCATGCTGCACACCGAGACCGTCAATAAGTTGCCGCGCTGGGTCGAGGCAATCTTCAACACCCCATCGCATCATCGGGTCCACCATGCGAGCAATCCGCGCTATTTAGACGCGAATTATGCTGGGACCTTGATTATTTGGGATCGGCTTTTTGGGACTTTTGTTGCTGAAGATGAGGCCGATCGGCCCGTTTATGGCTTGGTGAAAAATCTCAACACCTTCAACTTGTTCAAAGTCCTATCGCACGAATATATTGGCATTGCTAAGGATGTGAGCCAAAAGGGGCTGACCCTGTTTCAACGCTTTTGTTATGTTTTCGCACCGCCCGGCTGGAGCCATGATGGCTCTCGTCTTTCCAGCACCGATATCAAACGCGCCGCTGGCATTGGTGCCCCGTCTGTAGACCCTGTTGCCGCAAAGACCAGCCCGCCATGATGCCGCTTCATTATGCGCTGACCGATGGATTGGTCTGTGCCGTCGCTGTTTGGGGGGCGTGGCACCTCATGCGCGGCAATAAGCCTGTCGGCGCGCTCGGTGTAGCTTTGTTCGCGCTTGCTGCAGCGATCGGGACGGTCCGTGTTACCAGTGGATTGATCGAACCGCTTGGCATGGCGCATCGATTTGCCTCTCAAATTGGCGGTCTATTGGGCCTGCTCCTCATCCTCTGGCAGATTTTTGAAGCGACAACCGGCCGTATTCGCCCATTGTTTGGCATTGCCATTTGTGTCAGCGCCGTGGGGCTGGCGATTATTGTGCCCGTTGCGGGCGCACCCATTTATGTCCTCGCCTTGCTTGGCGGGATCGCCCTATTTGTGCTCGACCGCAAAGGCGGGAAGCCAAATATTGGCGCGGCAATGGGCTTTGGTGTGATGCTGCCCAACGTCTTGTTTTTGCGTCAATCAAGTCTTTTGGGTCCAGACCTGAGCTGGCATCTCTTCCATTGCGTCATTGCCATGTGGTTGATCCTGACCGTGTTGGCACTGACACCAAAGCGGGCGGAGAACGCGGCTGCCCTATCTTCTGTCGCCTAAGACTTCCACAGCAGGCGGCTGAAGTTTTGGCTGCCCAATAATCCGCCAAACTGCGCATATGCGCTGCAAAAGCCTGTCGATGAAAGCCCTGTTGGTTGCCAAACTAGTTGACGCGCCGCGCGTGCGCGGGCAGGAGGGCGTCTCTTGTGCCGCTCTCGGATGATACCGGCCCAAGCTCATGTGTGACTGCGGGAGAGACGATCCCCAAAGGACCGCGCCGAAGGAGCAACCGCCCCGGAAACTCTCAGGCAAAAGGACCGCAGCCACGTCAATACGCTGGAGAGTGTTGGGCAAAATGTCCAACCGCCGAAGGAGCAAGCGGTCCCTTGAAGTCTCAAGGCCGACCGCGAAAACTCTCAGGTTTTAGACAGCTGGGGCGCGCGCCGAAACGGGGGAACCCTGAGGCGTGTCGCGTACCTGTCGGAGCCTGCCCATGTCTGAAGATACTTCCTTAAAAACCACACCCCTAACAGGGCTCTGGCAAAGCATGGGCGGCCGCATGGTGCCCTTTGCTGGCTATCTGATGCCGGTTCAGTTTCCAGAAGGCGTGATGAAAGAACATGTGTGGACGCGCGAGAGCTGCGGTCTGTTTGATGTCTCGCACATGGGCCCGGCCTTTTTGGCGCTCAATGATACAAGTCTGGCCGGCGATGCCGCCCATGCGGCAATTGCGGCCTTGGTGGAAACCATTCTGCCGTGCGACGTTGCGGGCCTTGCCCCCGGTCAGTTGCGCTATACCACTTTACCAAATGCCAGCGGTGGCGTGCTGGACGATTTGTTTGTTGGCCGCCCGAAGGCAGATGCCGATCAAGGCACACTCTATTTTGTCGTCAATGCCGGCTGCAAAGAACAAGATTTTGCGATCATCGCAGAAGCCTGCGCTGGTAAAGCGACGCTAACGCGCGCCGATGACCGCGCCTTGATCGCGGTACAGGGGCCTAAGGCGGTGGATGCCATTGGCAATGTTGGCGACGGGCCAAAGCGCTTGAGCTTTATGGAATTTGCCACGGTGAAAGGCCCCTATGGCGAAGTCGTCGTTTCCCGCTCTGGCTATACGGGCGAAGACGGCTTTGAGGTCCTGATTGCCGCCGATAAGGCTGAAGCCTTTGTGCGCACCTTGTTAGCCACCGCGCATGTCAAAGCCATTGGCCTTGGCGCGCGCGATAGTCTGCGCCTAGAGGCGGGTCTTTGCCTCTACGGCCATGACTTGGATGAGACCACCAGCCCGATTGAAGCAGGCCTTGCTTGGACCATTCAGAAAGTGCGGCGCGAGCGTGGCGATTTTCCAGGCGCTGCGCGCATTCTGAAGGAGCTCGCCGAGAAGCCAAGCCGCAAACGCGTCGGCCTCTTGCCCAAGGATAAGGCACCCGCACGTGAAGGCGCTGAAATCCGCAATCTGGCTGGCGAAAAGGTCGGCATGGTCACATCTGGCGGCTATGGCCCCAGCGTCGGTGGGCCGATTGCCATGGGTTATGTCGACGCGGCCTTTGCCGCGGTCGGCACTGAATTGGATTTGATCGTTCGCGATCAACCCCGCCGCTGGGTCGTCGCGCCCTTACCTTTTGTTCCCCATAATTACCACCGGAAAGGCTGAACCATGACCACCAAATATACCAAAGACCATGAATGGGTTTCTGTTGCAGGCGACATCGCCACCTGTGGCATCACTGCCTATGCCGCTGAACAATTGGGCGATGTGGTGTTCGTGGAATTGCCAAACGTCGGCCGCATCGTGTCGCAAGGCGATGAAGTGGCCGTGGTTGAAAGCGTGAAGGCCGCCTCGGACGTCTATGCGCCTGTGTCGGGCGAAGTGGTCGACGTTAATGAAGCTTTGGCCGAAGCACCGGAAGGCGTGAACGAAGCGGCCGAAACCACGGGCTGGTTCACCAAGCTGAAACTGACCGACCCAGCAGAGCTTGATGCTTTGATGGATCGTGCGGCTTACGACACCTATTTGGCAGGCCTCTAAGCCTTATGTATGTGCCGGTTCACAATCGGGTGGACGACCCACAGGAAGCGTGGGCTTTTGTAAAGGCCCATCCTTTCGCAGTGTTGTGCGTCAATGGTCCCGACGGGCCAGTGATTGCGCATGTGCCTTTGGTGGTCCGTTACGATGAAGCAACCGGCACGCATGAGCTTATCGGCCATGTTGCGCGCGCCAATCCGTTTCATGCGGCGGTGCCGGTCGAAGGTGCGCCCTGCGTGGCTGTCTTCCGAGGGCCTGATGCCTATATTAGCCCCTCGCTTTATCCCTCCAAACAGATCCACGGCAAAGTTGTGCCGACGTGGGCCTATTTGGCGGCAGAGGCGCGCGGGCATTTGGTCGTTGAACCCGATCCAAGCGCGATGCGGGCTTTTCTAGAGCCGGCCACCCAAGACATGGAAGCAGCAGCCCCCAAGCCTTGGAAGGTTGACGATGCGCCCGCGGATTATATCTCCAGCCTCGAACGCGCCATCGTCGGCCTAAAAATTCGGGTCTCGGCCTTGATCGCCAAACGCAAGATCAACCAAGGCAAGCCAGAGGCAGATTATCAATCCGTGCAGGAGGCTTTTGCTGCCTCCGCACACACCTCCCACCAGATTCTTTCCCACGAAATGCAAAAAGAAAGTCAGAAAACCTGATGCGATATTTGCCCCTTACCCCTTCAGACCGTGAGCAAATGCTCGCCAAAGTCGGCGTTGCCTCGATTGAAGATCTCTTCCTCGATGTGCCCGAAATCGCCCGCTTGGATGGTCCGATCCATGACTTGCCATTCGCCCAAGGCGAGTTGGCGGTAGAGCGCCACATGCAGCGTCTGTCCAATGGCAGTGTCGCGGCTGGCAGTGTGCCGTTTTTCTGTGGGGCAGGGGCTTATCGTCATGCCGTGCCTGCTAGTGTCGATCATTTGATCCAGCGCTCAGAGTTTTTGACCACCTACACGCCCTATCAGCCAGAAATGGCGCAAGGCACGGTGCAGACCTTGTTTGAATTCCAGAGCCAAGTGGCGGGCCTATTGGCTTGCGATGTGGCAAATGCCTCCATGTATGACGGCTCCACCGCCTGTGCTGAAGCGGTTGTGATGGCTGCACGTGTGACCAAGCGGACCAAAGTCGTGTTCTCCGGCGGCCTTCATCCCCATTACCGCCGCGCCGCGCGCACTTTGGCTAAGCACTCGGGTCTTGAGATTGCTGGTCTGCCGATTGCGATTAATGACGAGGCAGCCGTGCTGGCCGCGGTGGACCAAAACACGGCCTGTGTCGTGGTGCAGTGCCCGAACGTGTTCGGAACCCTGACCGACTTCACCGAGCTTGCTAAAGCGGTGCAAGCCAAGGGTGCCTTGTTAATCGCGGTCTTTACCGAAGCGGTCGCTTTTGGCCTGATCACGCCACCGGGCGAAATGGGCGCTGACATTGTTGCGGGCGAAGGTCAGTCGATTGGCAATAGCTTGAATTTCGGCGGTCCCTATGTCGGCCTCTTTGCGACCAAGGACAAATATGTCCGCCAAATGCCCGGCCGTTTGGCTGGTGAGACGGTGGATGCCGACGGCACGCGCGGCTTTGTGTTGACGCTGTCAACGCGGGAGCAGCATATTCGCCGCGATAAGGCGACCAGCAATATCTGCACCAATTCAGGGCTTTGCGCCTTGGCCTTCACAATTCACATGACCCTGTTGGGCGATAAGGGCCTGAAACATCTAGCCCAATTGAACCATGAAGCGGCTTGTGAAGCGGCAGATGCTGTCTCGTCGATCCAAGGTGTTGAGCTCTTGAGCGACAGCTTCTTCAATGAATTCGCGGTGCGTCTACCCGGCGATGCTGCCAAAGCGGTCGAAGCCATGGCCGCGCACAATGTGTTGGGCGGCGTGCCCTATTCGCGCCTACGCCAAGAACCCGGCTTTGAAAATGTGCTGTTGATTGCAGCAACCGAGACCACAACGGCTGAGGATATTGCATCCCTCGCCGATACCCTGAAGAAGGTGATCTGATCATGGCGATGAATAATGTCGGCCGTCCAACCGCCTCTGTTGCCAATGATGCGGCAGCCCCAACCACTTTCTCTGGCGCTCGTGGCCTTTTGCAGCCAACGTCTCTGATTTTTGAGACGGGCTCTATCGACCGAACGGGCGTTGATTTGCCCCCGGTGAAGGGCGTCACAGCGCGTCTGGGCGGCCTTGCTCGCCAGACCTCTACCGGCAATCCCGGCCTGTCAGAGCCTGAAGCCGTGCGCCATTATGTGCGCTTGAGCCAACGCAATTATGCGATTGATCTGGGCATGTTCCCCTTGGGCTCCTGCACCATGAAGCACAATGCGCGCTTGAACGAGAAAATGGCGCGCTTGCCAGGCTTTGCTGACGTGCATCCGCTGCAGCCCATCTCGACAGTTCAGGGCGCTTTGGGCGTGATGGATCAATTGTCTCATTGGTTGATCACCTTGACCGGCATGAAGGCCGTCGCTCTGTCGCCTAAGGCGGGTGCGCATGGCGAATTGTGCGGCATGTTGGCAATCCGGGCAGCTTTGGACGCCCAAGGCCAAGCCCACCGTCGTCGCGTGCTGGTGCCCGAAAGCGCGCATGGCACCAACCCGGCCACTGCCGTGCAGTGCGGCTTTATCGTCGATGAAATCAAGGCAGCCCCCGATGGCCGCGTTGACCTCAGCGATCTCAAAACCAAGCTGGGTGACGATGTCGCTGGCATCATGCTGACCAACCCGAACACCTGCGGTCTGTTTGAGCGTGATATTCGCGAGATTGCAGACTTGATCCACGCTTCGGGTGGTTATTTCTATTGTGATGGCGCGAACTTCAACGCCATTGCAGGCAGGGTTCGTCCAGGCGATTTGGGCGTCGATGCCATGCACATCAATCTGCACAAGACCTTCTCGACGCCGCATGGCGGCGGTGGGCCGGGCTCTGGCCCAACGGTATTGTCAGACGCTCTGGCACCGTTTGCGCCAGTCCCTTATGTCGTCACCCGCGCGGACGGTACATTGGACCTTGTTGAGCATGAAGCCGATAGCGACGGCGAGCCGTTTGGCCGCATGGTCGCCTTCCACGGGCAGATGGGCATGTATACGCGCGCTTTGACCTATATGTTGAGCCATGGTGCCGACGGTATCAAGCAAGCTTCTGAAGATGCGGTGCTGAATGCCAATTACGTCCAAGCTTGCTTAAAAGAGCATATGAGCCCGGCCTTTGATGGCGTGTGCATGCATGAAGCCTTGTTCGACGATTCTTGGCTGGAAGGCACGGGCGTCACCACGCTTGATTTTGCCAAAGCCATGATCGACGAGGGCTATCACCCCATGACCATGTATTTCCCGCTAGTGGTGCATGGCGCGATGCTGATTGAGCCAACCGAAAGCGAAAGCAAGGCAAGCCTTGATGCGTTCATTGCCTCGATGACAGGCCTCGCGAAAGCCGCCAAATCGGGCGACACGGCCCGCTTTACCGGTGCGCCCTATCATGCCCCCGTGAAGCGCTTGGATGAGACGCGCGCTGCCCGTAAGCCCGTCTTGAAATGGGCTCCTCCGGTGGAACCTGCCAAAATCGCTGCCGAATAAGGTCACGAGTTTAGGCTGACGGCTACTGGAAACAGGGGCCGTCAGCCGCCTGCTTGACGCTTGCCGCGCAGGCGGGCCGCCAGTCGTTGGATCGGCCTATCAAAGCCTACATGCAGGATCCACGCGGCGACAATGGCGGCGGCGAGCGCCACTGTCAGCAAGATCAGATTGTCCAGTGGCCCCGGGCGCGACAAAGGTGCCCCCAAGCGGCCTAAAGCGGCAAATACTGGCACATGGATCAGATAAAGCGCATAGGACCAGTCCCCCAAGGACTTTGACCATTTGGGGCTCTCATAACCATCTTGCTCCAAGCCGACACAACCCCAAACCAATAAGGCCGCTGGAATGCCAAAGTAAAACAGCCGTGGCCATTCTTGGCCAAACATGGCTTGGGCATCTTCGCGCAGAGACAGCGCGCAGATCAGCATCCAAAAGGCCCCAAACTGCGCCATGAGACGTGGAGATGGGAAAATCCGCCGCTGTGCCAAAAGACCGACGACGGCTCCGAGAATGAATTCGAGCGTGAGGGGGTGACGGATTAGTGCGACAAAAGTATTGTCCGGGCGCGGCAGGACGCTGGCTGCAGCAGCCGTAATAATTGCCCAAATCGCCAGCGCCGCCGGGAACCAGCGCGCTGGTAGAAGCAATAAGATCCCGAATACCAAATAGAACCAAAGTTCATGGATCAAGGTCCAGCCGACCGCATGTAGAGGTAGCTCTTTGTCTGGCACCAACAGATAGGATTTCCAGAGTTCTGGGCTTGAATCATGGCTGGCATAAACCCACTCTGGCTTGATCATCCAAACGGCGACCAGCGCGGACAGAACCAACCACCAAAGCGGATAAATGCGGGCGAGCCGGGCAAACCAAAAACCGGGCAGGGCGGCGGGCTTGCCTTGGTCGGCTCGTGTGACCCAGACCATGACAAAGCCGGAAATAACAAAGAACAGGTCGACGCCGCCAAACCCCGCCAACGCCCAATTGCCCAGCAAAGGCGTGCCGCCAAAGCGGTTTTCCACCGAATGCAAATGCGCAATCGCGACCATTAAGGCCGCGACACCACGCAAAGTCTGGATTGTCGTAAGTGAAGCGATCAAGGGCGGTTTAGCTTTCACCAGGTCCGCCCCTTGAAGCTTGATCAGCCGAACTTGCTTTCAACTGCGGCAATGCCATTGGCAACCAGCTTTTCGCCGGCCTTGCCTTTGACGCTGGCCAACAAGACTTGTTCTGCCACGGCCATAGCGGCATTGGAAGCCGCCGCCCGGACGTCTGAGATCGCAACTTCTTCAGCACGACGAATGCGCTCTTCAGCTTGCTTGCTGCGCGCGGCAATTGAACGCTCTAGCTGGGCTTCAGCCTCAGCTTTAACGCGAACCGCATCTTCTTCCGCTTTCGCGATGATGGCAGCTGCATCGGCCACGGCTTTGACGTGCTGGGCTTCATAGGATGCCCACAACGCTTCAGCTTCCTGGCGCAAGCGCTTGGCTTCGTCCAATTCTTTTGAGATTTTGGCCGATTGATCAT
>NZ_JBMLTR010000189.1:0-3507 GCF_049239865.1 Aquidulcibacter sp. | reverse complement strand
CCCCACTGCACCCCCACCTTGACCCAAACCCCGTCCGGATATAGGAACGCCGCCGAAGAAAGCCTCTGAGTCTTGGGGTGCCTTATGGGCATGGCTTAGGTTTGAGGGGTCTTCCAGACACTGTGATCATCTCGCGCATGGCGCACCGGACCAAGGGGGACGGTGGTTTTGCTCGTTTTGGCGTTTGGGTTTGTACTTGTGAGATAGGGCTGCGCGCGCAGCTTGACCGCCTAGGTTACCCGTCTTGGCGGGACGCGCATTGGAAAGAGGGTAATAGCCACCCATCCGTCGGCTATACAGGAGCGTTATAGAAACATGCCAACGATCAACCAGTTGATCCGTAAGCCGCGCCAACCATTGAAGGTGCGCAACAAGGTTCCAGCCCTGAAAGGCTGCCCTCAACGTCGTGGTGTTTGCACCCGCGTCTACACCACCACCCCAAAGAAGCCTAACTCGGCTTTGCGTAAGGTTGCTAAGGTTCGTCTGACCTCGGGTTCGGAAGCTGTGTGCTACATCCCAGGTGAAGGCCATAACTTGCAAGAGCACTCGGTGGTTCTGATCCGCGGCGGCCGCGTGAAGGATTTGCCCGGCGTTCGCTACCACATTCTGCGCGGCGTTCTCGATACGCAAGGCGTTAAGAATCGTAAGCAACGCCGTTCGCATTACGGTGCGAAGCGTCCAAAATAAGTTGCTCAGCAAATTATTTTTTCATTTTGGTTTGTTCGTTGGCTCCAAAGTTGCTTCGCAACAGCCAACAAACGGATTGGTTTTCTTGCAGGCCAAGCCCTGCTGCTAAAGTCTAGACACGAGGTTTTCCCATGTCACGTCGTCGCCGCGCCGAAAAGCGCGATATCCTGCCAGACCCGAAGTTCGGGGATATGGATGTCACAAAATTGATGAATTACATCATGTATGAGGGCAAGAAGTCGGTTGCAGAATCGACCATCTACGGTGCCTTCGATCTCTGTGAGAAGCGCGCTAAGCGGTCCGCTTTGGAGGTCTTCCATGATGCTCTTGATAATATCTCGCCTGCCATCGAAGTGCGTTCGCGCCGCGTGGGTGGGGCAACCTATCAGGTTCCTGTCGAAGTCCGTGCAGAGCGCCGCAAGGCATTGGCTCTCCGCTGGCTCGTGGGCGCTGCGCGCAAGCGCAACGAAACCACCATGCAAGAGCGTCTTGCTGGTGAGTTGACCGACGCCGCTATGAACCGTGGTTCGGCCGTCAAAAAGCGTGAAGACACGCATAAGATGGCTGAAGCGAACCGCGCATTCTCGCATTATCGCTGGTAATTCCAGCAAAACCACGAGCTCCCCTGAAAGGGTTTTTCAATGCCTCGCACCCACGCGATTTCTGACTATCGCAACTTTGGCATCATGGCGCACATCGACGCTGGCAAGACCACGACGACTGAGCGCATTTTGTACTACACTGGTAAGTCCCACAAGATTGGCGAAGTCCATGACGGTGCGGCTACCATGGACTGGATGACGCAAGAACAAGAACGCGGCATCACCATCACGTCCGCTGCGACCACCTGCTTCTGGCGCGACAAGCGCTTGAACATCATCGACACCCCAGGACACGTGGACTTCACCATTGAAGTTGAGCGTTCGCTGCGCGTGTTGGATGGTGCGGTCTGCGTGCTCGACGGCAACCAAGGTGTTGAGCCTCAGACCGAAACCGTCTGGCGCCAAGCTGACAAGTATGACGTGCCCCGCATCGTGTTCGTCAACAAGATGGATAAGATCGGCGCCGACTTCTATAACTGCGTCAGCGAAATCGTCACCCGCGTGGGCGGTAAGCCCGTGTGCTTGCAATTGCCAATCGGTGCTGAAAACAACTTCAAGGGCGTGATCGATCTGATCACCATGAAGGCGATTGTCTGGTTGGAAGAAAGCTTGGGCGCGAAGTTCAACGAGGAAGAAATTCCAGCGGATCTTCTCGAGCAAGCAAAAGAGTATCGTCATAAGATGCTTGAAGCCGTTGTCGAAATGGACGACGAAGTGATGATGGAATATCTCGAAGGCGTAGAGCCTGATGCAGATACCATTCGTCGTTTGGTCCGCACCGCTGTTCGCCGTCGTGCATTCCACCCTGTTTTGTGCGGTTCTGCTTTCAAAAACAAAGGCGTGCAGCCCTTGTTGGACGCGGTTGTGGATTACTTGCCATCACCGGCAGACCGTGAAGGCATCAAAGCAATCGACTTCAAGACGGACGAAGAAACCACCCGCCAGCCAACCGACGAAGATCCATTCTCGATGCTGGCCTTCAAGATCATGGACGACAAATTCGTCGGCACGATCACCTTCTGCCGCGTTTACTCGGGCAAGTGTTCAACGGGCGATGGCGTGCTGAACTCCTCGCGCGACAAGAAAGAACGCATTGGCCGCATGTTGTTGATGCATGCGAACAACCGCGAAGACGTGAAGGAAGCCTATGCAGGCGACATCGTCGCCTTGGCTGGTCTGAAAGAAGTCCGTACCGGGGACACCTTGTGCGACACCTTGAAGCCCGTGATCCTTGAGCGCATGGAATTCCCAGAGCCTGTGATCGAAATCGCGATTGAGCCGAAGTCGAAGGCAGACCAAGAAAAATTGGGTCTGGCATTGGCCAAGCTTGCGAACGAAGATCCATCGTTCCGCGTGTCGACCGACCAAGAAAGCGGCCAAACCATCCTGCGTGGCATGGGCGAACTGCACTTGGACATCAAAGTCGACATTCTGCGTCGTACCTATGACGTGGACGCAAACGTTGGTCAGCCAAAGGTTGCTTATCGCGAAAAGATCAACAAGCGCGCTGAAATCGACTACACCCACAAGAAGCAAACCGGTGGTACCGGTCAGTTTGCCCGCATCAAGCTCATTTTTGAGCCAGGTGATCCAGGCACTGGCTTTACCTTCGAAAGCCAAATCGTCGGTGGTTCGGTGCCTAAGGAATATATCCCAGGCGTCGTAAAGGGCCTCGAAAGCTCTGTTGCAAACGGTCTGTTGGCGGGCTTCCCGTTGATCGACTTGAAGGCAACTTTGGTCGACGGTGCCTACCACGATGTGGACTCGAGCGTCTTGGCGTTCGAAATCGCAGCGCGCGCTGCTTTCCGTGAGTTGAAGCAATATGGCGATCCACGTCTGCTTGAACCCATCATGAAAGTGGAAGTCGTCAGCCCAGAAGAGTTCACGGGTTCCGTGATCGGCGACATCAACTCGCGTCGCGGGATGATCCAAGGCCAAGACATGCGCGGCAACGCAAACGTCGTCAACGCCATGGTACCTCTGGCCAATATGTTTGGCTATGTGAATGATTTGCGGTCCTTCTCCTCGGGTCGCGCATCCTTCTCCATGTCCTTCGACCACTATGAAGAAGTGCCACGGGCCGTGAGTGCGGAAGTACTCGCTAAGCTTGCTGGCTAATCCCAAACCCCTTTTACCCAACTTATGAAAAGCTGAGAGACAAAAATGGCTAAGGAAAAGTTTGAACGTACGAAACCGCATTGCAACATTGGCACGATTG
>NZ_JBMLTR010000188.1:0-1478 GCF_049239865.1 Aquidulcibacter sp. | reverse complement strand
GGCAGGGCCTCCATCACGGCCTCCGCATCGGCCATCTGGGGGACACGGCGAGGATTCACGAAGCTGGCAGTCTCAATCCGGCGCACGCCTGCCGCAATGGCGGCTTGGATCAGCGCGACCTTTTTGTCGGTCGGCAGAATGTCTGGCTCGTTCTGCAACCCGTCGCGCGCACCAACTTCAACAATTTCAACGCTATTCATGACCCTTACCCCGTGGTGCGCTTTTAGCTGTGTGCCGCCAAACTAAGCCTAAGCTTAGCTTAGGTCTATGGTTAGCTGCGCTGCTAGGGCAATCGGCCAATCTGTTTTAAAGGAAAGGGCACAAGGTCAAAGTGTTGCGAGAATAGCACCCGCCACTCAAATCGGAAGTTTCAAACACAAAGGCCACTTGCTTTTCACGACGAGAACGTGATTTTGACGTCAATCGAAGGATACTTAGAGATCCATCATCACTGAGGGGATAACATGCGTCATCTTTTACTTGGGTCCGCCGCGGCGGCCACACTTTTCTTTGCTATGGGCACAAGTGCATTTGCTCAGGCGGCTACCGAAGCAAAATCCGATGAAGGTGCTGAAGTCATCATCGTGACGGCACAAAAGCGCGTTCAAAACGTGCAAGAAGTGGCTGCTGCTGTTTCGGTTATCGGCGGAGAGCAAATTGCTCGCGCAGGTGGCTACAACATCGAAAGCGTGCAAACCCAAATCCCAACCCTGAACTTCCGTAAGGGCGGCACGAACCTGAACTCCTCGCTTTTCTTGCGCGGCGTCGGCACCATCAACTTCTCCATCGCAGCAGAGCCTAGCGTCGCTGTGGTGTTGGACGGCGTTGTTTTGGCACGCGCCGGTGAAGCATTCGGGGACTTGTCCGACATTCAGCGCATCGAAGTCTTGCGCGGCCCTCAAGGTACCTTGTTCGGCAAGAACTCGTCTGCCGGTGTGGTCAACATCATCTCTCAAAGCCCAGGCCGCGTGCATAGCGGCGACATCCAAGTCACCGCAAACGACGGCAATGAGTACAAGCTGCGCGCGTCGGTCGACATGCCATTCAGCGACAGCGTCCGTTCGCGCGTCACGGTTTTCGGCGGCTCGTATGACGGCAACATCACCAATCTGACCACTGGCAGCAAGATCAATGGCTATGAGCGTTATGGCGTTCGCGGCATCTTGGACATTGATGCCTCTGAAAGCCTGAAAGTGCGCTTGATCGGTGACTACCGCAAAGCTGACGACAATTGCTGCGGCGAAGTCATTGGTACGGCACCATCGGGTGCCAACGGCGCTGCCCTTCTGTCGCTTCTGCCAGGCATCACCTTTGCAGGCGACGAAACCCGCGCTGTTCGCAACAACCTCGTCACCCGCACCGAAGAAGAGTCTTGGGGTGTATCGGCTCAAGCCGATTGGGATGCTGGCGACTTCACCGTCACCTCCATCACCGCTTACCGTGGCTGGGACAACCGCGAAGTTCGCGAAGGCGACTGG
>NZ_JBMLTR010000187.1:0-1353 GCF_049239865.1 Aquidulcibacter sp. | reverse complement strand
ATGGCGCGCCCGGAGCGATTCGAACGCCCGACCCTCAGATTCGTAGTCTTTTCATGCCCCATTTTTGCCTTATTCCTGAACGTTCCAATTCGTGATTTTTCATATATATTTCATCATGTTGCCGTTCCGCTTCATTCCTGACGCTTCCGTCATTTTCTGACGAAATCCGTTCTGTTGGTAGCAAATTGGTAGCAAACTGCGAGATTCAGACTGACGATTTGGCACGTTTTATGCGTCTGATTGGTAGCAAAATCTGGCAGTCGAAAACTGGGTCAAGTTTGTTCGACAGGAGTGGATTATGGGCGAGCGAGTTAAACTAACAAAGCGACTTCTCGATTCAGTTGTGCGGCCTGCGTCTGGCGAGACGCGCCTCTGGGATAGCGACGCGAAGGGCTTTGTCGCGCGCATCTTTCATAACGGTCGGGTGTCCTTTGGGGTCAAACTGCGCATTGGCTCGCTGCAACGCTGGATGACGATCGGAGATCTAGGCAGCCCTTGGACGGTCGAGCAAGCGCGTGAACGGGCGCGCTACATGTTAGCTGACGCTCTCGATGGAATTGACCCCCAACTTGAGAAGCAGGAGGCGCGCGCCGCGCTTACCGTGGCAGCGCTGATTGAACGCTATCTCTCGGAAGGCCGGATGTCGAAGCCAAATAAACGGGAATCCTCTTGGGCCAATGATGCCTCGCTCCTGCGCCGCCATGCCATTCCCCTCATCGGCAAGCGATTTGCCCGCGACCTCACCCGCCAAGATATTGAGCGGATGCAGGCAGACGTGGCAGCGGGAAAGACGGCGGCAAGGATCAAAACAAAAGCCAGAGGCCTCGCACGCATCTCAGGCGGGCAAACCTCAGCCGGTGGCCTCATTCGTTCTTTCTCTGCCATGATGTCTTGGGCTGTGCGCAACGGGTTTAGCGAAACCAATCCCTGCATCGGGGTAGAGAAATTCAAGCCAGGTCGCCGCGAGCGCTTCTTGACGACCGAAGAAGCGCGCAACCTGTTAGCCAAGCTCGTAGTGCTGACCGAGAATGCCGAGATCGACGAGAGCCATGCAACCATCATCCGCCTGCTTCTGTTCACCGGTGCAAGAAAGAGCGAGATCCTAGGTCTGATGTGGAACGAGCTTGACCTTGAACGTGGCCGGATTGTCCTGCCCCGTGGACGCTCCAAAACTGGCGAGAAGGTCATTCCGCTAAACTCTGCCTCACTGGCCGAGCTAACAGACCGCCCCCGTTCCTCCCGCTATGTGTTCCCTTCTCTCACTGGGTCAGATGGCCCAACGGTCGGGCTCTACAAGTCTTGGGAAAAAGTTCGCCAAAGCCTAAACCTACAGGGTGTGCGGCTGCATGACCT
>NZ_JBMLTR010000186.1:0-1471 GCF_049239865.1 Aquidulcibacter sp. | reverse complement strand
GCATTGGCGCACGCGCCCATGCATTCCATTTCTTCCCACGAGAATAAGCCATCTGGCGTGACATGGTGGTGATTACCGATGCGCTTCTGACACACTTCGATCAAGTCGCCAGACCCGCGCAGCATGCACGGCGTGGTGCCGCACACTTGCAAATGGTGTTTGCCGACCGGTGCCAAGTGGAACATCGTATAGAAGGTCGCGACTTCATAGACGCGGATATAGGCCATGGCGAGGTCGAGCGCGATCTTGCGAAGCGCAGGCTCACTCACCCAACCTTCTTGCTTTTGCGCCAACCACAATAGCGGGATGACGGCCGATTGCTTGCGGGCTTCTGGATATTTGCCCATCCAAAACGCGACTTTGACGGCACTATCGGCCGACCAATCAAACGACTTGGGCTGAACTTCGGGGGGCGCGAGGCGACGTGTGGCCATCTAATTTACTTTCCCAGTTTGACGATTTGGCTCATCCAAAGGCAAGCCATGAACACGGTTATAGTCGAGGCGATCACGGGCCTCGTGTAAGTCTTCCAAGAGGTGGCGAAATGGCCCACCATAATGCCCGACGAATTGAAGGAACATACCGACTAGAATGGCCAGCGGATATTGATCGATCGTCACAGGTCCACCAAGCAAGTCGATCAATAGGAGCAATACAACGGGGATAATTCCCAAAACGGCAGTCGCTAATTCGGCCTGACGCACGCGTTCAATGCCACCTGGCATGACTGCTGCTAAGCGTTCACCTTGGCTAGTTAACTCGATCACCCGTGGCATCAGGACTGCAAGGATCAGGAACGCCAATGCGCTAAGGCCATATTCCAGCATCTGCCCGCGGCCCTATTTCACAAAGTCCACGCGTGCGATTTTGCCATTCTTGATGGTATAAATCGCCAGCACCTCAAAGGGCTCGCCCTCAGGGCTCCGGCGCACGCGCTCATGATCGACCACGACATTGCCGCAGGCAAGGCGGCCCACAAGCTCTGCATGGTTTTGCGGATATTGCGCAAACACGCCTTGATAGCGGGCGCGATAATCACTGATGCCGTGCAGATTTTCAGCACCATTAAGGTCTGCAATCACCACATCATCGGCAAAGCAGGCCACATGGGCATCCAAATCCTGCACATTATAGGCTTCAAGCTGCTTGGCGACGACCGCGAGCGCGGCCGCTTCATCGCCTTGCTGTGAAATCGACTCACAGCGCGCAATCAAGCCATCGCGCACGGTATAAATCATCATCACATCGGCGCTGGGGGCTTTAGACCCTTCGCCCGGTTCGGAATGTTCGCGCTTGATGGTGACATTGGCCAAGTCCATCCGGCCCAACACGTCGGTGCGGCTCATCGGATAATCGACCAAATGGCGCGCATACATTTTCCGTGCACCGTCCTTGCTGGTCAGCCAAGGCGCGCCACCGAATGGCGAGACGGTGTAATCATCCGCCAAAGTCGCCAACACGCCTTCAAGGT
>NZ_JBMLTR010000185.1:0-4607 GCF_049239865.1 Aquidulcibacter sp. | reverse complement strand
ATTAGGGATCGCGGAGGAAATGTTCATGATCGAAAGATATCCACGATTGATGCGGCTTATGCATTGGAGTGCAGCGGCGCTGATCCTGCCCGCCTTGCTGATCGGACTTGCGCTTGCTTATAAACTTGTCGTCCCCGATAGCCCAGCCGCAGACTGGTGGACGGATATCCATGTGTTGTTGGGGCTTAGCGCATTGGGTATCATGCTCCTGCGGATTATCATTGCGCTACGTTCCGCCAAGCCGCCGATCGCCGGCACGCGCACAGAAGTTTTGGCTGCAAGGAGCGCGCACTTTGCTTTGTATCTGCTGGTGATCATCCTGCCATTGTCGGGATATGCAGGCTGGATTGCTTATGGAGAGGCGCCAAAGCCGTTCGGTATTCCTTTGCCAAAGTTTGAGCCGCTCGCGACCTTCTTAGAAAGTAAAAAAGCTGGCGAGTGGCTTTGGCCCGTCCACGAATATGCTGGCCTTGCTCTCACCGCCTTGCTGGTCATCCATGTGGCGGCTGTTGTTCGCCGGAGCTTGCTCGCGCGCAACAGCGACAGGATCGACGGTCTCAATCGGATGCGGGCTGGCCCGACCGGGCAATCAGAATAAACAACACCTATGAAGGCCCTTGCGTATGACCACTGCAGCAATTATCCCTAACAAAATGACGCTTGCCGGGGTCAAGATTCTGATTGTTGAAGACGAACCCGAAATTGCGGAGATCGTCGATGCGTTTTTTCGCCGCGAAAACGCCGAGTGCCTTATTGTCGGAGATGGCGAAAGTGCGGTGGATAGTTCACGCTGGTGGCAGCCTGATATCGTTATCCTTGATCTGGGTCTCCCCCGGCGTGATGGTATGTCGGTATTGGCTCAATTGCGCGTTGGGCCAGTCCAACCCGGTGTCATCATCCTCAGTGCACTCGGTGAGCCGATCGACAAGCTGGCGGGGTTCCGCCTCGGGTGCGATGATTATGTCGTCAAGCCTTTCGACCCCCATGAAATCGTTGCTCGTGCCAAGGTGTTGGCGGGCAGGCAACGCCGCGAGGCGGCGCACACCGTTCGGTCTTTTGGCAATATTCGGGTCGATGTGGATGCGTTCTGCGCGTTCGTTGGACCCCAGCCCCTTGACCTGACGCCGACCGAGTTCAAGTTGCTGGATCTGTTCGTCGAGCGGGGTGGCAGACTCATCACACGCGGCCAGATTGTCGATCTCGCGCTGGACGAGGAAGCGTTTGACCGCTCCGTCGATCCCCATATCAGCCGTCTACGCCAGAAAATAAAACGCCAGCCCTGCAGTGGCGTACGCCTCACCAGCATTCGCGGTCAAGGCTATCGATTGGATCTCGAATGATAATGGGTTTACGTGCGAGGATCGCGCTCAGCGCCATCCTCATGAGTGTGATCGCAGCACTGGTAGCGGCGTTCGCGCCCGACTATGTCTATAGTCTGCGCGACCAGCTATTCATGGCCAGTCTAGCACCTGCCGAGAAGATGCAATTGGGGCGCTTACTTGAAACATCTGGACAGTGCTCGCCATTGGTTTACGACTTCAAGATGGATCACGGCTTTGCGCCGTGGCGACTGAATTACGGCTGGGCTTTAGGCGGACTTATCGGGTTGACCGCCATCTGTTGCGCCGGGTTTGCGGTCATCTCTGCAGGACGGATCGCGGCACCTATCGAGGCAATTGCCAGCAGCGCACGCAAAATCGCAACAGGTGACCGGCACGCCCCGGTGCCAATTGGTCGGGGCGTCCCGCTGGAAATCGCCGCACTGCACCGCGACTTTACGGCAATGACCAATGCCTTGTCCGCTGCCGACAATGATGTGCGCATGCGGTCTGCCGCCATCGCCCATGAACTTCGCACACCTTTGTCAGTCTTGCGTGGCCGTTTGATCGGCGTGCAATCAGGTGTTTTCCCGCTTGACGCCACCTTACTAAATGGTCTGTTGCGCCAGATCGGTCTTGTCGATCAGCTAGTTGCCGACCTCAATATGCTAGCATCACCGCTGGGCATCGACATGCAGCTCGATCTCGAACCTGTTGCAATGGACTGTCTCGCCGCGTCGGTGATTGAGACGTTGCAACATGACGCAGCTGCACAGGGCAACACCTTGAAGTTGGTTGCCACGCCGATTGTTGCACAGGTTGATCCTGGGCGCATTGAGCGCGCGTTAGTTAATCTGGTTGCCAACGCCATTCGTTATGCGCCGGGCAGCGAAATTCAAGTGTCTGTGCGCTCTGCCGCCGATCAAATCCTATTGTCGGTGCTCGACACTGGCCCCGGATGGCCCAGTGACGACCCACAATCTTTTGCTGCCGCCTTTGTTCGTGGCGACCAATCACGATCCCGCCAATCGGGTGGCTCGGGGCTGGGCCTCGCAATCGTCACTGCCATCGCCCGCGCGCATGGCGGATCATTGCGACTGAGCGCAGGGCAAGGTGGCGGCGCGCTCGCCGAAATCATCATCCCCATTGGCGGAAAAGGTAAAGCCTGAACCATCGTCAGCCGTTCGCAACATTTCCGCAATTTTCCGCCAACGCTGTTGCAGCTCTGACAAGTTATTGCGTCCCCAGAATTGGGAGCGCCAATGAGACATCTAATCACCATCAGTATTACCGCGACAATTGGATTGTGCACGTCATCGAGTGCGCAAACGACGTCGGAATCACCTGCTCGCGCGAGTTATCCTGCGGCATACTTCGCAGATATTCAGGCGCAGAACGCCTTCGATATGCTGGCCCGGGTCCCAGGTTTCACGCTGGTTGCGAGCGAAGACCTGCGCGGCTTTGGCGACGCGGCCGGCAATGTTCTGGTCAATGGAGCGCGGCCCGCGACTAAGGACGTTTCCCTGACCGAACTGTTACGGCGCATTCCGGCACGCACTGTTGAACGCATCGACATGCTCGATGGAGCCGTCACTGGCCTTCAGGGCGGGGGCAGTCGGCTGGTGGCCAATGTCATCCTAAAGGCCTCCACGAGTAGCAGCGGTACATTGCGTCTGCGGGGCCAAACAATACAAGGAGGCAGGTTTGGACCATCCGCAGCGGGGTCGTGGCGCGGATCAATTGGCGGTGCCACCGTGTCAGCCAGCCTGGAAGCCGGAAACAAGTCGCTCGCGCGAATCGAAGGCCAACAGCGGCTAATTGATGGTAGCGGCGGGGTCGTCGAGGCTGGTCCTCTATTGGACCGTCGGCGCTACAATGACTATTCTGGCTCGTTGAGTATCGCCACCCCGATTGCCGGCATCAACACCACGTTGGCGACATCGCTACGGACAGATGACTTTAAGCGGCGCCATCGTTTCACCGCTTTTGCGTCAGGCGCTGCTTTGCCGATCAGAACCCAGATCGAAGCCGAAAATTATCCCGGCCGCAGCGCCGAGCTGTCGCTCGAATTGACACGCCCTATCGGCCGCGGTGAAGCTAAACTGATAGGCCTTAGAACATGGTCAAACGAAAGGGGCTCCTCGCTGGTCGGCGCAGAATTTCCTTCGGGGGCTATTTCGAGTTCGCTTTATACATCCAATGATGACCTGTCCGAGAGCATTTTGAGAGCGACTTGGGCACCGCGTTGGCCAAAGCTTGCCGTCAGCGCGGCATTTGAAAGCGTGCGGACGACCCTAGTCTCAAACACTGAGTTCGTTCAGATCGACAACAAAATTACAACACCGCTTGAGGCCGGCCGCACCAATGTTGGGGAAACACGCGGCTCGGCAGCTTTGTCGGCAACCTGGACAGGCATCGACAAGATATCGGTTGAGGGTGCCATCGCCTTTGAAGCAACGCGCATTACCCTAGCCGAGCCGCTACGATCTTCCAATACTTACCGCTTCTTCAAACCCCGCGTCGTGGCTACATGGAACCCAACCAGCCAAATGACCCTGAGCTTGCAGGCCGAACGCAAAGTCGGGCAACTGAACTTTGGCGATTTCGTAGGGGCACAACAAGTCGCCGATGGCTCCTCAACCCGGACGAACAGTGCTCTCCAGCCTTCGCAAACCGATGGGCTGCGACTGACGGCCGAACGCCGATGGGGCACACGGGGCAGCGTCAGCATCACCTTCGTGAGCGAACGCATAACCAATGTGGTGGATATCGTGCCAGTCGGTGATGGCCAAGGCGTTGGCAATCTGCCTTCGGCCAGCAGTTTCGGGGTCGATTTACTAGCCTCAATCCCACTTGGCTTTTTGCTAGATGGTGCAGAACTGACAGTGGATGCAGCTTGGCGAGAAACCTCGGTGCAAGATCCGTTCAATGGCGCGACGCGGCAATTACAAAATGCCGAGTTCGCCGGTACGACGATCAACTATCGTCAAATCATCAACCCACGCGTCAGCTATGGCGCGGCAGTCAGATATGACCCGCCCTATCGATTTTTCCGCAGCCAGTCGAAAAGCGAGTTCAAAAGTGGGCCGGACTTTTCGATCTTTGCCGAATGGGCCGTAGGATCAGCGAGCAAGATGCGCATCGAGGTCAACGAGTTGTTCGGCCGCCGCGTTGATCGCGAACTGACCCGCTATATGGGACTGCGCGGCATTGCACCAATCAGTAGCGCCGAGTTTCGCGATCGCACCAGCAGCCCAATTTTCGCGCTTCAAATCGAGAAAACCTTCT
>NZ_JBMLTR010000184.1:0-1702 GCF_049239865.1 Aquidulcibacter sp. | reverse complement strand
TCGAGTTTCTCCAAGAACCGCCATGGTCGGTTTCGCGAGAGTGATGTCTTGCGCCACCTCTTTGAGACGGTGGTTGCACGTTGCCTGTCAGAAGGACTTGTTGGTGGTGAAGGCTTTGCGGTTGACGCAAGTCTAATCGCGGCCGACGCGAACAAGCAGCGCTCCATGTCGGGTGAACAATGGCGATCTGAGCAAGACATGGATATGGCGGGACGCGCGGTCCAAGAGTATCTGGCTGTCCTTGATCACGAGGCCTTTGGTGCAGCCTCACCGGTTCCACCAAAGTTTGTCGCAAAGTCCGATCCTGCTGCACAATGGACTGGTGCGCATAAAGGTCATGCCTTCTTTGCTTATGCGACTAACTATTTGATCGATACCGATCACGGCGTCATTGTCGATGTTGAAGCTACACGCGCAATTCGCCAGGCTGAAGTTGGCGCATCGCGCACGATGATTGATCGTACCGAAGCTCGATTTGGTCTAAAGCCCAGTTATCTGGCAGCCGATAGCGCTTATGGCTCAGCTCATAACCTAGCTTGGTTGGTGAAAGAGCGCGATATCGCACCCCATATTCCTGTCTTTGACCAGTCTATACGAACAGACGGAACATTCTCGCGATCTGACTTTACTTGGGAGGCCGAAAGAGACCGCTATACCTGTCCCGCTGGCAAAGAGTTGGTGCAGTTCCATCGCACTTACCAAACGCCACGATCGGGCATCACCAAAGCCGGCCAAAGGCTATATCGAGCGAGCACAAAGGACTGCCGTGTCTGCCCGCTCAAAGAACAATGCTGTCCCAAAGCCACAGTTCGAAAAATCCCCCGCGACCTCAACGAAGACTCCCGCGATGTCGCCCGCCTCATCGCAACCACGCCCGCCTATGCCAGATCACGTGATCGCCGCAAGAAAGTCGAGATGCTCTTCGCTCACCTAAAGCGTATTCTCAAAATGGGCAGGCTAAGATTACGAGGCCCAAACGGAGCCCGAGACGAGTTCCTACTCGCAGCTACAGCCCAAAACCTGCGAAAACTAGCCAAACTGCGACCAAATCCACATAAACGACCAGCCTTTGCCGCCTAATCTACCTCAAAAGAGGCACTCCACCGACCTTTAAGCGAAAATCGACCAGCAATCGCAAACCAACTGCGCTGCCCAAGCACCCAATCTCGCCTAAACTTCGAGTTTTTCAACAATATCGGCGCAAAGCAGACTCCCCCAAATTTACCCGGCACCGCTTGTTTACCTTCCGGCTCAAGGCTTGGCGGCAACTTTCTGTTCGCCCAGTTCCGCCGCCACATCGCCAGCGCTTTTCCAAGCTTGACCACTTTCGGCGAGATCCAGCCCTGCGTTAAACAGTGACTTCATGCTTGGTTGGTCCATGACGAGAGAGCCTTGGTAGGGAAAGCTTGATGGGATCCAAGTCATGCGAAAGGCCATCTCGTTGCTCGTCGCGAAATAGGCTGTCAGCGCGACATTCTGTCGGGCGCGATAGACCTGATCGATTTCAAAACTGCGGGGAATAATGGATGTGGTCTTGAGCACGCTGTTTGCCGGCCCAATCTCAATCTGACTGTTGAGAATAACGTAGAGATTAGCGCCTTTAAGGCGACGAATTATCTCGTCGCCCAAAGACATGTTCGCAGGCACGACAAAGAAGGGCACGGCAACGCCACCATCAACATGCATTTCCTGAAAGTGCTGG
>NZ_JBMLTR010000183.1:0-1340 GCF_049239865.1 Aquidulcibacter sp. | reverse complement strand
ACCAAAAAGGCCAAGCGACGGCCCAGTTTCTCGCTGATGTCATCGACCTTTTTCGACACAGCTTCAATGTCTTCGCCTTCGATATTCACAAGCAGAGAGACACCGGTTGGCGCGCGATATTCGCCATAAACCCGGCGCAGCAAAGCCCCCCACTCCCCCGTGGTGACACCGGCTTTGGCGCACGCAATCGAAGGCTCCATAATATTGAGATTGTCGCGCGCTGCCGCTTCAAGGTCTGCCAAAGCAGCCTCAACTGCTGCGGCGTCACGACCCGCGCGCCACGCATTCAGGCGCTTGATCTGATCGGCTTCCACCATGGGATCGACGGTCTGGATTGAGCCTTCGCCAGCCGACAAGGGCGATTGCTCGGTGTCTGACCAGCGATTGACGCCGACGACCACTTGGCTGCCACCTTCAATGCCCAACAAGCGGTCGCGATTGGATTGCACCAGCCCTTCCTTCATATAAGGCACCGCAGCAACCGCCCCGCCCAAGGCATCAATCTTGGCAAGCTCTGCCTTGGCACCAGCCACGAGTTCGGCGACCTTTTTTTCCACGACGTGGGAGCCCGCGAACAAATCCTCATATTCAAGAAGATCGGTTTCATAGGCGAGGATTTGTTGAAGCCTTAAGCTCCATTGCTGATCCCAGGGGCGCGGCAGGCCCAAGGCCTCGTTCCAAGCCGGCAATTGCACGGCACGCGCCCGGGCATCCTTGCTCATGGTCACGGCCAGCGTTTCAAGCAAGATACGATAGACGTTGTTCTCCGGCTGCGGCTCTGTCAGGCCCAAGGAATTGACCTGCACGCCATAGCGGAAGCGGCGCATCGCGGGGTCGGCTACGCCATAGCGGTCCTTACAAATCTCGTCCCAAAGCACGTTGAAGGCGCGCATTTTGCACAGCTCGGTCACAAAGCGGATGCCAGCATTGACGAAGAAGCTGATGCGCCCCACCACGGCGGGGAAGTCTTCCGGCAAGACTTGGCCCTGGGCTTTGACTTCATCCAGGACGGCAATGGCGGTGGCGAGCGCAAAGGCCAATTCTTGCTCTGGCGTCGCCCCTGCTTCCTGCAAATGATAGGAGCACACATTCATCGGATTGAATTTTGGCGTTTCTTTCAGGCACCAAGCAATCGTGTCTGCCGTCAATTTCAGGCTGGGCGCAGGCGGGAACACATAGGTTCCGCGGGAAAGATATTCCTTGATCAAATCATTCTGCGTCGTGCCCTGCAGCTTCTTGCGGTCTGCCCCCTGCTCGTCGGCTAAAGCGACATAAAGCGCCAACATCCAAGCGGCAGGCGCATTGATCGTCATGCTGGTATTCATGGTTTCCAGCGGAAT
>NZ_JBMLTR010000182.1:0-28490 GCF_049239865.1 Aquidulcibacter sp. | reverse complement strand
AGGTGAGCTGCAGTGCGTTGCAGCATGCCCCCAAGGCGGATTCGCATGGCGGGCGCTTTTAGGGGGTTTTTAGGCCATTTTCGCCTCTTTTTGCGGAGTTTTGGCTTCAACCCGTTGCAATATAAGCCCGCATGGCATCTGCTTCTTGTAGTGCTTCATCTATTTTGGCTTTCACCAAATCACCGATGGACACCACCCCAACAAGGTTTTGCCCGTCTAAAACAGGCAAATGTCGAATCCGCCTGTCGGTCATACGGGCCAGAGCGCTATCCACTTTGTCTTTGGGAGCTGCAGTCAGCACATCTTTCGTCATTGCATCGGCCACTTTAGCCGTCATCGCGGCAGCCCCCGACCGTGCGCAGAGCCTTACGATATCTCTTTCCGACAAGATTCCTTCTAAGTGACCGTCAGAATCGAGCACCACGAGGGCTCCGACTCGCTTGTCGGTTAGAATCGCGGCGGCTTCTTGTAAGCTATGGTCTGGAGACACGCCCATAATGGTGGTGCCTTTACGCTTTAGGATATGCGCAATCGTCATGATGCCTTCCCTCCTCCAGGAGCGTCGGCTCTTTTGGCCGAGCTTAAAGGCAGGTTGCGCGCGAAAATGGGTCTTGGCAATTTAAAAGTGGGTTCGGCGGAAAGAATCATCTCGCCCTACCCCTATAGCGGTCGGTATGAGGCTTTGATTCTATGCGGGTGTATTCGGCCGGCCTAAGCGCGCAAAAATTGGGTAAAGAATTAGACCCGCGACGAAGCCGCCCAAATGGCTTTCCCACGCAATCGGCACAAAGTTAAAGCCGCGTGCCAAGGCTGCTAAGCCGACATTGATCAAAAGGAAGACAACGGCAGAAGCCAAAACAGGCTTCAGCATGGCCTGGCCGGGCCGGGCCAAGCCGATCGCGCCCCAGAGAAAACCTGCAAAAACTCCCGAAATCGCACCGGAGGCACCAATCGTCACAGCTTGCGCTCCCGGATTGAGGGCGCAGAAGAACAAACCACCGCCAGCACCACATAAGAGAAAGAAGAGGACAAAGCGAAGTGTGCTGCCCTGATTGCGACGCAGGCCTGCTTCGGCAATTGGGCCAGCTTGCAACAGCATTGCCAGATTCATCACGATATGAAGCGTGCCGCCGTGCAGGAATTGATAGCCGAACAACATGGTTAGAGCCGGCATCCAATCGCCAGCAGAGAGGTCTTTTGCAAACAATGAAGGGCTTAGGGCAAATTTAGCCAATGCTTCGGCTTGCGCCATTGGATTCAGCAATGAGAAAACTAGGTGGGCGACAATGATGAGACCGATCAAAACCGCAACACCAACTGGCAATTGGTTGAAAATGGGCTCACGCGGCTTTCGCGGCGATGTTGTTGGTTCTTGGTTGGGTGGCACCGACTCAGGTTGGCCGCCTGATGGAGCGCCTTCCCGATAGAGACTCATGTCTTGCACCACTTACTTATCCTTCACTCACGAGCCGTCGAATCGCTGCTTCGGCCAATTCAAGCCTATCATTGCCGAAAAACATATCATCATGATTAACAAAATAGGTGGGTGAGCCAAAACCGCCGCGCGCGATTAGTTCCTCTGTATTCACGATTAATCTGGCTTTGGCCTCCGGGCTTGCAGCCGCTGCAAGACACGCCTCGCCATCGAGGCCAGCTTGTTCGGCACAGGCGGCGACGACCTCATTTTGTCCGATGTCGCGATCTTGCTCCCAATAAGCTTTGAATAGGGCCTTGGCATAAGGGGCGAGACGATCATGCGACATCGCATAGAAACAACCACGCATGGCTGTAACAGAACGCACAGGGAAGACTGTCGGCGAAATCAATTTCACCCCAGCCAGCTGCGCCCAGTCCGCTAGATCCTTGCGATAGTAGGCAGCCTTGATTGGATTTGGGTTGGCACGCTGAGAATAAACATCGCCGTTTACCTTGTTGAAAACTCCGCCCACTAAGATCGGCTTCCAAATAAGATCAATGGGTAAGTGAGGCGCACGCTCTAAAAGTCGAACAAAAGCGAGATAAGTCCAAGGACTAGAGCAATCAAAGAAGAATTCTAAGCCAATTTTCAAAAGCTTCCCCCCTTAAAACTGGCCCAAATTGAAACAGTAGTTTGGGCGGCACGTCAAAAGGGCAAAATGCTTAAAACGCGAAACGGCTCGCCAAACACGAGAATGCGACAGTACCCGCAAGTTACAACCAGAAAGAGCTGGCACGCCCATTGCAAACCCGATTGCAGTGTTCGTCCTAAAGGAGCGAAGAAAATGAAGGAAGCTCATCCAACTAGCCCAGTGAAGCTTGACGTGAAGCTTGATCGCTCTCGCTTTGCCCGCGCCGCTTTTGGATTGTCGGCTGCAACTTTGAGCGTCGCTGCGATGCTTGCCGCCATGCCAGCCCATGCGCAAAGCCGTGCCGGCTATGCCAATGAATTCAGCCGTCCCTATGGCACCAATCCCGGCGACCAAAACCGCCCCTATGATGCCAGCACCCGCGACCTCAACGGCAACCGCGTCATCATCGATGGCCGTATCGTTGTTGGCGACGACTTATCGTCTCTGCCCCTAGGCCTCTATAATAGCGGTTCTTCCGGCATGGGCTTCTCCGGCACCGGGGCCGCTATTGGCAACCAGCTCAACGTCAACACCACCGGCAGCTTCAACACCGTGGTCGTCAATTCCACACAGATCAATAACGGCAACCAAACCGTCATTATCAACGGACAAACCGCTTCAACAACAACGGGCAACACCACGACCGCTGCGGCATCGGCTGTCCCTTCCAATAACAACGCCCAGCAGACGCTCAACGGGGGGCTCGATTTCTAATGACCCAATCTTCTCATCTCTTTGCTCGCGCTAAATGGGCCAGCCTCGCACTCGCAGGCACCCTCGCCCTCACCGGCTGTATCTCGCCCACCGCCACACCGGCTGGCAATTATGCCCGCCCCATCGGCAATGCGCCTGTCACCGCCAACCCAACCCCCTATTCCGCCGCTCTGGTCTGCTTGGGCAATTATGCCCGCTCCCAGAACATCCGTGGCCCCCGCGTCGCGGTTGGTCGCATCTTGGATTATACCGGCAAGTCTGACTTTGAAGGTGGCCGCCAAGTCACTCAAGGCGCTTCCCTGATGGCCATCTCGGCCTTCGCCAAGTCTGGCGCGCGTCTGGTGGAGCGCTTCGATACCTCGGTGTCCGAGCTTGAACTCAAATATGCCAACAACCGTCTGATCGGTGAAGAAGGCCAAGACTTCCGCCGCATCCTCGCCGGCCAAGTCCCAGGCTCTGACTTCTATCTCATCGGCGGTATCACCGAGCTCAACTACAACATCCGCTCGGTCGGCACCGACACCTTCATCGGCGACCGTGACCCCACCAATGGCAAGGGCATCGTCAATGGCAAGCTCTATGTCATGAATGTCGGTCTCGACTTGCGCTTGATCGACACCAAGACCCTCGAAGTCGTCGATGTCATCTCGTACCAAAAGCAGATCATCGGCCGTGAAGTCGGTCTGGGCTATTTCCAATTCCTCGACAACATCACCCTCGACCTCGGCGTCGGTGGCCGTAGCCAAGAGCCCGTCCAACTCGCCGTCCGCTCCGTCGTTGAACGCGCCGTCGTCGAAATGATGTCCAACATCTATGGCGTCCCAGGCGCTAGCGCTTGCCAAGGGGCCTTCGGCCCCGGCGGCGACCCCATGGGCCCCATCGGCTCCACTGGGGCCTTCGTCCCACGCTCCGACGCCACCGCCGCCGGTGCCGCCGCTCGCGCTAACCCCAACAACTGGAACGACACCCGCGATAAAAGCGTCTCACGCTCACTCCGCGGCACAAAGAACTAAGCCAGATAATTGGTACCTGAACGAAAAGAGCGGCCCATCAGGGCCGCTCTTTTCAATTGGGGCGTCTAAATCTAGCTGTTTCACCGCCTTGTGATCCTCAAGTGGCTTTGAGTCCGCAGTGGCCATCTTGAGCGTCTGCGCAGCAATGCTAAGGCAAGCCCATGAAACAAACAGCGCCTGCCCATCGGCTAAAGAGGTATGTGCTTGGGATGCTCCTTTGCATCACGGCGTGCAGCCCAGCTAACAGACCACCCTCAGCAACGGACAAAGCCGCGATGCAAAACCCAGTCTATCACTTTGAAATTCCGGTTACGGACATGGACCGCGCGATCCAATTTTATGAGGACGTCCTGGGCCATAAGCTGACCCGCCAAGAAATTGACGGCTATGACATGGCCTTCTTTCCGCGTGCCGATGGTAAGCCCGGTGCGAGTGGGGCACTGGCAAAAGGCGATGTCTATGTGCCGTCCAAAACCGGCGCGATTATCTATTTCGATGTGCCAGATATCGACCCAGTTTTAGAAAAGGCAAAAGCCAAAGGGGCAAAGATCCTCTATCCCAAGAAGTCGATTGGCGAGGCAGGCTTTGTCGCCGAGATTGAAGATAGTGAGGGCAATCGAATTGCCCTCAATGCCCTAGAGGACTGACGCGCGGCACTTGCACCCAAGGGAACTGCCGCGCGCCACTGCATAACTGGCTTAAGTCGTCTTCTCGTCCTTAGCCGGACCTACTTCTCCATCTTGCAACAGGCCGGCTAAGCCCATCTGAGCAGGGCCGCCATTACCCAGACCCACTTCCTTCAAGATGGAGTCGATCAAGGGGGCTTGGGCGCGATAGCGCATCGCACTTTGAACCACTTGGTCAGCCAAATTACCATTGCCTTGAGCCACTTCGCCGGACGGACCTGAGGCACCACCCAAGCCCGATACATCGACAACTTTGATGGAGTCGATATTCTTCAATGGCTCAACCGAGGCCGCAATGATCTGATCCAGTTTGGAGATCAGGGATTCGCGGATCCGCATCGCCACTTGCTCCGCACTCATGACGTTCGCCGCTTCATTGATCGCGCGTTCGCCTTCGGCCTGCACCGCAAAGCGCTTAGCATCTGCCTCTGCCCGGATGGCAATGGCTTCTGCCTCACCCATGGCGATCAGTTTAGCGGCTTCGGCGCGGTCTGTTGCAGCGATCTTTTCCGCTTCCGCCCCAACTTTCACCGCAATCGCGTCGCGTTCAGCCAAGCGCGCCGCTTCGATCAATTCGATGGCACGATTACGTTCAGCCACTTCGGTTTCTTGGACAGTTTTCACCTGCTCCTCCGCGCGAATTGCAATGGCACGGGCCTTGTTAGCATCGGCCTTGGCGACGCTTTCTTCCTTAGACTTATTGGCGATCGCGATTTGACGATCTTGCTCGGCCAATTCCAAGGAACGCTTCTTCTCCAACTCCGCGGTCTCGGTGGCCCGCAGAGATTCAATCTGACGCTGGCGGTTGGCTTGCTCTTTGGCAATCCGCTCTTGTTCGATGTCGCGTTCAGCCGCAATCTTTGCAGCCTCTGACTCGCGCGACTTCTCAGCAGTCACAAGCGCAACTTCAGCAGCTTGTTGGGCACGCATGGTCTGAATTTCGCGCTGCTGACTGAGCGTAGCAGCTTCTTCCTCCAGCTTGATTTCCAAGGAGCGCTTTTGGGTCTCAAGGTTCTGACGCTCAATCTCGACCCGTGTATTGGTCTCAATATCGTTGCGCATTTTCCGGCGCATTTCGATCTCTTCGGTCAGCTTGGTCAGACCTTCGGCGTCGAACGCGTTGTCCGGATTGAAGAACTCACGCGGGGTTTGGTCCAAGCCGGTCAAGGACACGGTCTCAAGTTCCAACCCATTCTTGGTTAGGTCTTCGGTCACAGCCTGTTGCACCTTTTGGACGAATTGGGTGCGTTGTTCGTGCAATTCATTCATGGTGAGTTCGGCCGCAACCGAGCGCAGCGCGTCGACGAACTTGCCCTCGATCAGCTCTTTCAGTTCTTGCGGAGCCATGGTGCGGCGACCCAAAGTTTGGGCTGCTGCCGAGATGGCTTCCCGGTTTGGGGCCACGCGGACGTAAAATTCAGCCAGAACATCCACGCGCATACGGTCCTTGGTGATCAAGGCCTGCTCGCTGTTGCGAGTGACTTCCAGACGCAAGGTCGCCATATTGACGGGGATGATCTCATGCAGAACAGGCAGCACCAGCGCGCCGCCATTGACGACGACACTTTCGCCGCCGAGGCCAGTACGCACAAAGCTCGTTTCTTTTGAAGCCCGCTTATAGAGGCGCGCAACCAACACGCCGAACAAAATGAACAGGGCCAACCCGACAACGACAAGACCTAAAATTTCATAAAGTGCAGGATTAAGCATCTCGTTTTCCTTCCTATGCTTTGCTTGGAAACAGATTTCAGACTGTGGAGGCGCTATGGCTTATTGGGTAAGCAAAGGCGTCGCGGCAGTGGCGTAATAATGGTGCCCTGCCCGTTGCGTGAGCAGCACGGCTTGACCCTCGCTCAAGGCCTCTTCGGCCCGAGCAGGCTCCACCATTACATAATGGTTTTGACCAAATTGATCACGGACTCGCGCCTGAGCGGGTGAGCCGCGCTTAGCAACGCCCAGCGTCACAATTGCGGTAAGACCGACAAGGTCGTGCTGAGACAGGGCCGTGGTCTCGGTCTTCGGCATCAACCGACCCAAGAGGCGGCTTATCCAGCGCGTACCGGGCACCGAGCCCAAAAGGGCCAAAGGTGCTGCGACGGCCATCGGCAGCACTTGGCCAGTCACGGCAAATGATGCCTGTTGGATGGCAAGTCCCGTCAAGCCAAAGACGGCACAGGCAGTCGCGAAGAATAAGGTGAAGGGTAAGCGACCGACATTGAGATAGCCCAAAATGCCGCCACCAGAACCGTTCACGTCACCATCGCCGTCGAGCCCATCAAGTCCGGCAGAATCAGAGGACGAAAACCCAATGAGAAGAAGGATCACTTCAAGCACACAGAGTGCGACTGTCAGCAGGAGGGCGCTATAAAACAGGGCATTTTGCCCCAAAAACAAATCAACCAACATCAGTTTGCGTGCGACGGTCACCACCCCGATAAACCGTCATCTCCACAGCCCTATAGATAATCATCCCAGAATAGGCTGCAAGAGGTTGCGTGCAAATATCTTAGGTCAAGCTTGGAACGCGCGTTAGACCTTGGCGAGTTCGTCGGCAACTTCCTCGCTGGAGGCTTCCTGCGTTTGCAGCGCTTCACGCTCTTGCTGCAGGACCCTGAAAACACGCGCCAAATATTCTTGCGTCCACGCGCCACGTTCGTCAGCCTGTTGCTTAGTAGGCGTGAAGGTTTCGATTTCCTGCCGCGTCAGCACGCCCGATTGCTCCAGCAAACGTTCCATCGTGTCGGTCCGTTCGCGCACTACGGCTAGCTCTTGGGCCAGCACGAGGACGATATTGGTCAAGCGTTCGACATCGGTCTCTAAGAAATAGGGCCGTTTGCCTTTGGATTTGGCGCCAGCGAGGGCGAGTGGATCAATCTTGCTCATTTAACCGCTCCGACCACATGCCAAGCGGCCTTGCGGCCATAATCTTCCTGCTTGGTATCTTGCGCCGCCTGCGGGAACACGTCGGGATCAACCACAGCGGCGACACCGCTATGCATCAGCTTGTCGCGCGCAAAACCTGCTGAGACCATCCAGCTGTCGAGATCGACTTCATGCATCTTGGTCCAGAAAGGCTCGTTATTATAGAAGGCATCCCAATCGCGCATGGCCTGCTCAAACAAGGGCATTTCTGGGGTGTATTGCGGCTGCTCGACATGAAACACGATCCCGCCAGGCTTCAGCAAGCGGTGCGTTTCGGCGAAGATTTTCGGCATGGAGGCATAAGAGGTCTCATGCAGGAACATGCACGAATGGATCATGTCAAAACTCTCATCCGCCAAGTCGGATAGGTCGCTGACATCGCCTTGTACAAAGCTGATATTGTCTACGCCCATGGTTTTGGCGCGTGCGAGGCCATAGCGCAGCATGGGTGCGCCAACATCAATCGCGACCACTTCGGCATCGGGGAAAGCTTGCGCGATTGGCAGCACATTGTGGCCAAGGCCCGCACCAATATCGAGAATGCGCTTGGGCTTTAAATCGGGTAGTGTCTCTTTCACCCAAGCTGCAATCGCCTGCCCGCCGCCATCATTATAGCGGCCTAACATGCCGCCAGTGGTGGCAAAGATCCCGATGTCATAATTGCACGGGCCTGTGACATCGCCCTCCGCGAGCTCGGTGTGATAGCTGCCGGGCATACAATGGTGGTCAATCGCCTCGACATAGCGCGGCAAGGGCAATTCTGGATTAAGCTTGAGCCGCTCATCATTCTCGGTCAGCGCCTTGGCCTTGGCATTCAATTGGTCAGCTTGGCGAAGCGTCACCCAACGGCCAGCTTGTTGGCGGGTCTCCATCGTGGCGCGGCGCAGGGCGCTCCACCATTGGAACAATGAATCCTTCAGAAGCGCTTTGCGCACTTCATGGCGATCTTTGAAGCCACGCCCATGCTTCGCCACAAATTTGGGCTCAACGCGCGCATCAAAAGCCTCTTTCACGCCCGGCATAATCTGGGTCGATAAGTGTCGGTTCATATGCGCCAAAAAATTGAAGCGCGAAATCTCGTCATGGCTCAGTTGCGGATACATGCCATGTTGGCCCACAACGCGGTAATCTGGTGGCCCGTCATAGGCGCGGGCAGGCTCTGCTTTAGGCTTATCGCTTACGAGACTGGACATGCTCACATCTCCCGGGTCACACACTGTGGCCATTTCTTATCTAAATGATATACCTATTGCCAGATGAAAAGAGCGTGGCAACCTGTCGCACAACATTTTTTCGGAGATCACTATGGCAGACAAGCGTTTCTTAGGCAAAACAGCGGTTGTCACGGGTTCTGGGCGGCGCAAAGGCTTGGGCGAGGCCATTGTGCGCAGGCTCGCATCAGAAGGGGCCAACATTGTCCTTTCCGACATTGGTCGGGCGCGTGATGCGGCCACAGCCGCCGAACATGTTGGCCAAGAAGATGAAATGGCCGCCATCGCACAAGAGATTGCGGCCATGGGCGTAGGCGTAACCACAAAGGCCTGTGACGTGCGTATCCCTTCAGAAGTCGATGCTTTGGCCCAGCATGCCGTCGACACATTCGGAAGCCTCGACATCTGGGTCAATAATGCTGGCATCGGCTATATTATGAAGCCGCTTTTGGAGGTGACCGAAAACGATTGGGATGCGGTGATCGACGTCAATCTGAAAGGGTGTTTCTTTGGCGTCCAGGCGGCGGCCAAGCGCATGATTGCGGCTGGCAAAGGTGGGCGCATCATCAATATCGCGAGCCAAGCGGCGAAATCTGGCTTTCCTCATGCCCAAGCTTATACCTCATCCAAGCATGGCCTCGTTGGGCTGGCGCGTTCTGCCGCTGTCGAACTCGGGGCCCATCAGATCACCGTCAACAATGTCTGCCCGAACCATGTGACCACCGGGCTTGGGGCTTGGCAGAATGAATATTTCTCCAAAGTCGTAGGGGCTGCCTCGGTCGAGGATTATCTGAAAGCCATGGCAGCACGCATCCCCTTGGGGCGGCCGGGCCTGCCCGAAGACACGGCTGCGGCGGTCGCCTTCCTGTGTAGCGCCGACGCTGTCTATATAACCGGCGAAAGCATGAATGTGTCGGGCGGAGAAGAGCCCCACTAAACCGCTGCTTGAAGGGGGTGACATGGCGTTCTTATCTGCGATTTCGATTCTGGTTGCCGATTATGATGAGGCAATTTCCTGGTATCGGTCCAAGCTTGGCTTCGAACTGATCGTCGACACACCGATGGGTGGCGAAAAGCGCTGGGTTGTGGTGGCACCAAGTGCGGATGCGCAGACGCGGATTATTCTGGCAAAAGCTTCAGGGCCAGAGCAGACTGCCTTGATTGGCCGGCAAATGGGCGGACGGGTCGGCTTTTTCCTACAGACTGACTCGTTTGACGAGGCCTATGCCAACATGGTTGAGGCTGATGTGGTTTTTCGTGAAGACCCGCGAAACGAAGTCTACGGGAAAGTCGTGGTGTTTGAAGATTGCTATGGCAATGGCTGGGACCTTATTGAGCCCGCCGATTAGCGCCACGGATCCAAAGACGAGCGGGTTCTTCAATCAAATGATGCGCGCAGGCAGAGACCAGCATCAAGATCGCCGTCATCGCTACAATCGTTAAAGGGTTGATCGGAATAGACGTGCCTAAAACGCCAGCGAGATTTTGTAGTGCCATAAAGACTGGTACATGCAGGATGAAGATTGCGTAGGACCAGCCACCCAACTTTACCATGAAGGGCGCGTCCAATCCGGTTCCGACACCTGAGGCTGGTTTTGTGACATCTCGGGCGGCAAGCCCAATGACCAACAGGGCGCCACCTAGCGCCACCATGCCTGTGGTCAGGCCAAAAAATGCCCCACTCACGGCAATCAATGTGCCCAGTAGAACCACGCGAAAAGCGTCGCGCGCTGTTAGATGCCAAGTCTCGAACAACACCCGAGCCGCCACACCAACGAACATCACCGATGCCCCGCGCAAGATCCCCAGATCGGCTGTCGACTGGGTCATGGTGCGGCCAAGCAGAAGACGAAACCCCAAATCGATCAGCAAGACCAAGACAAGGGTGAAGACGAAGAATAATTTAGGTCGGTGCCTCAAGGCAGAGGCAAATTTTAGAAAAGCGGGAAATAAGAGATAACCGAAGAATTCTGCGCTAATGGTCCAACCGGGGAAGTTCCAAACCCCAGCCCCTGGAACACCCCACGCTTGAAGGAGGAAGATATTCGCCACGAGCCCAAGGAACGTAAAATTATGTGCTTCGGCGCCCTTTCCGACTAGGTAAGCAGCTACCACCAAGCCAGCCAGAATGGCCAGAGCCAAAAGATGCAACGGATAAAGCCTAGCTACGCGAGCTCGCATAAAGGTCGAAAAATCAAATTTGGCCTTGCTTCGCGCCCAATAAATATGGGTCAGGACAAATCCCGATAGCACAAAGAAGATGTCGACGCGCGCAACGCCCGCCTTCATGATAGGCCAAGACCCAAATCCCGCATGGTCGTACATATCGCCTAAATGGAAGACCGCGATCCAGATCGACAATAGAAAGCGGAGCCCGGTTAAGCTGTCGAATGTTTCGGGACGCGAATGGGTCAAAACTCAATTCCACAAAAATACAGAAAAACGTGGGAAACCTGTCCCGGGGAAATGTGCGGGTGCGTATCTCCCACCATCGCGTCTGCTTGACAAGGCCGCAGGCGGGCGGCAGGTCTCTGGTCTTGCTCTCGCGGACCAAAGGCGCTCTTCATGACTGTTATCCCGCCCAAATTTAGCTGGCCCAACGGCACAAAGTTGGCCGTGTCCCTTGTGATCAATGTCGAAGAAGGGGCTGAGCAAAATATCCGCGACGGCGATAAAGGGCCTGAGCCGGTGGATGAACTGGGGGCGGTTCCCAATCGGCCAATGCGTGTCTATGGCAATGAGAGCAATTACCAGTATGGCATCAAAGCGGGTTGGCCGCGCATCCGCGATCTGTTTGACAGCCACAACTTCGCGCCCACCGTGACTGCTGCAGCCTTAGCACTGGAACGCGCGCCAGAAATCGCCGCCGATATTGTCGCCCGCAAATGGGAAGTGGCGGCACATGGCTATCGGTGGAGCCACCAGTTCTGGATGGATGAAGAAAAAGAACGTGCCTTCATCACCAAAGCTCGAGACTCCCTTCTGAAAACGACGGGGCAGCGGCCGGAGGGCTGGCTATCGCGCTATCTTCTGACCGATCAAACGCGGCGGATTTTAGCCGAAGAGGGCTTCACCTATCATATGGACGACTATTCGGGCGACATGCCCTTCTGGGACAGCGTTGAGACCGGCCAAGGGGTTAAGCCCATGCTGATCACGCCCTACGCCATCGACACCAATGATATGAAGATGTGGGTTGCCCCGGCCATGCAGCCTTGGGATTGGGCGGAATATGCCATCCAAAGCTTCGATGCCCTGTTAGCAGAGGCGCGGCGCGGGCACGCCCGCGTGCTCAATATCGGCCTCCATTTGCGGATTATCGGTCGCCCCGGCCGGATCGGCGCGCTGGACCGTATCCTGGCCCACATCAAAGCGCATGAGGATGAAGTCTTTGTCGCGGGTCGCAATTCACTGGCGCGGGCATTTGAAGCGCAAGTCCCCTACAGCCAGTGACGAGGCCCAACCTTGCTGAAAAGTTACTTGACCGCAACCCGTGCGATCCCGTGACTATGCGCCTGTTTTCAACCCGCCATGCGATCCTGCAGGCCAATTTTTTGAGTGGAGCGTTTTCATGCGTCGATTGACAAAGGCCATTTTGGTTTCCCTCATCGCCCTATCGGCACAACCGGCATTGGCACAGATTGCCCCGCTGCCCGGCTTCCCACAAGACCGCTACAAGGACTTTAAGGCTGACCCCGCCGTGACCTATGGCACGCTGCCTAATGGCATGCGCTATGCGATCAAGAAATGGCCGACCCCGAAGGGCGAAGTCGCCATTCGCCTGCGCATTGCCGCCGGCGCTCTCAATGAGGAAGACAATCAGTCCGGCCTAGCGCATTTTTTGGAGCACATGGCCTTTAATGGCTCCGAAAATGTCCCCGAGAGTGAGTTTGACAAAATTCTCGCCCGGGAGGGTTTAGCCTTTGGCCCAGATACCAATGCCTATACCAGCTGGGACGAGACAGTCTATCAATTGGACATGCCCAAGGCTGAAAAGCTGGAATTGGGTCTATCCATGATGCGCGAGACGGCGGGTCGCCTGACGCTCAACCCAGAGGCCATCGATCGCGAGCGCGGAATTATCCAGTCCGAGGAGCGTGCGCGTGAAAATCCGGGCTTCCGCCAGTTCCGCGCCTTTGCCGCCCAAGCCCTTGATGGAACCCGCATCCCGAGCCGTTTTCCCATCGGCGATATGAAAGTGGTCCGCGAGGCCCCGCGGGAACGTTTCGTCGACCTGTATAAGCGCTTCTATACCCCCCAGCGCGCGTTTCTGGTTGTGGTGGGCGACGTCGACCCAACGGCTGCCGAAGCGTTGATTCAGGCGCAGTTTGGCAATTGGGAACAGCCCAAGGATGCTGGTAAAGATCCCGATCTGGGCACGCCGAAGCGCGAACCAGGCTCTGTCAAAATTTTCCTTGAGCCTCAACTCGCCACCGCCGTCAGCCTGTTCAATGTAAAGCCTTATCAGGCAGAACCCGACACCAGCGCCAATCGGCGAGAGGACCTTCTCCTAGCGCTAGCGCACCGCGTGGTGAATACACGGCTAGAGCGGCTGGCTCGACGCGAAGGCTCCCCCATCACCAGCGCTTCGATCAGCTCGGGCGCTTGGTTTAGTGCCGCCCGTATTGCGTCGATTGAGACAACGGCAACCAGCCCGGCCAAGTGGCGTGAAGCGCTCGACATTGCCGATGGTGAATTGCGCCGCGCCCTCAGTTTCGGCTTTACGGCGGATGAATTTGCGGTCGCCTTGGCCGACACGCGAGAAGGCTATAGTCGGGCGGCTGCGCAAGCCGGGGCGGCCAGATCGGCGGATTTGGTCGACAGCATCCTTGGAAGCTTTGGCAGCGACGAAGTCTTAACCACGCCGGCAGATGATTTGGCGTGGTTTGAGAAAGTGGCTGGCACTTTAAACCCGCAAGCAGCCTTGGCCGAACTCAAAAAGGCCTGGGGCCAAGATGTGCCAGAGCTGTTCATCTCAACTGGCGAAGCAATTGATGGCGGCGAAGCTGCTGTTCAAGCTGCTTATCAAGGCGTGCGCGCCAAGCCCGTCACGGCACCAAAGGCCGAGGCCAAAGCACAATGGGACTATGTGAACTTCGGCCCGAAAGGCACAGCCACAGAGTCTGTGCTCTTGGCCGATTTGGGCGTCACCCAAATGCGCTTTGCCAATCAGGTGCGCTTGACCGTCAAGCCAACCAAGTTTGAAGAGGGCCGTGTGCGCGTCCAAGTGAGCTTTGGCGAAGGCCAATTGGCGCTGCCTGCGGACCAGCCGGGCCTCCTCTACGCCATTGATGCAGCCTATATCGCAGGCGGGCTTGGCAAGTTGGACGCTAACGCGTTGGAGCGGGCTTTGGCCGGGCGCAGTGTTGGGCAAGGCTTCTTCATTGGCGAAGATAGTTTCAGCTTTGGCAGTTCAACCACCGCAGCGGACCTAGGCCTGCAATTGCAGGTCTTTGCAGCCTTCCTGACCGATCCAGCTTGGCGACCCGATGGCATTGCCCGCCTGAAGGCTTCAAAAGATGCGATCTATCGTCAGATCGACACCACACCGGGCAGCGTCTGGGGAACGCAAAGCGATTTTGTCCTGTTTGCCAACAACCCCCGCTTTGCCTTCCCAACGGCAGAGCAATTCGACCAATTGACCTTGGACAAGGCCAAGTCGGTCGTGGATGCGGCACGGAAAAATTCCGCGATTGAAATCCTAATCGTGGGCGACACCACCGTAGAGGCTGCGCGTGATGCCGTGGCGGCTACATTCGGCGCTCTACCTGCCCGCGCCGCTACCCCGCCGGCCTTGGCGGAAGCCCGCAAGGTTCAATTCCCCGCGGGCCGAGGGACAACGATCTTGAACCACAAGGGGCGGCCAGATCAGTCCCTCGCCATGGTCTATTGGCCCATGCGCGATTATGGCGATGGGCGCGAAGCACGTGGTATCCGCATCTTGACGGCCATTCTGCAAAACCGCCTGACCGAGGTGATCCGCGAAGAATTGGGCGACACCTATTCACCCGGTATTGACTGGGCCCCATCGCGTGTCTTCCCCGGCTATGGCCGGATCGGCGCGCTCGCCGAAGTCAAACCCGAAGATAGCGATAAGGTCATCGCGGCAATGGAAGCGATTGCAGCAGACCTTGCCGCCGGTAAAATCGATGATGACTTGTTCCAGCGGGCACGCCGCCCCTTGATCGCAGACTTTGACGAAACCACCGCCAATAATCCGTGGTGGGTAGGTGCGCTGAGCCAATCAAGCTTTGACCGGGAACGCATTGTGCGCATTCGGGAGGGCAAGGATCAATATGCTTCAACCACGTTGGAAGATGTAAAGGCCTTGGCGAAGCGTTATCTCGACCCGTCCAAAGCCCGCTTGATCAAGGTTCTGCCGACCCCGGCCGCGAAAGAGACCAAAGCGCCCTAAACAACACCCGTCCACAAGACGTCGTCGATGCGGCGGGCGCCACTCGCCAAAACCGCCAAACGATCAAAGCCCAAGGCCACACCGCTGGCCTTGGGCATTTTTGTTAGGGCTGCCAAGAAATCCTCATCCAATGGATAGCGCTCCCCATAGAGGGCCTGCTTTGCCTCCATATCGGCCTCAAAACGGGTGCGCTGTTCGGCTGCGTCTGTTAGTTCGCCAAAGCCATTGGCGAGTTCTACCCCGCAGACATAAAGCTCAAATCGCTCAGCCACGCGGGGATCATTTGGGTTCTTGCGAGCTAAAGCTGCTTCACTGATTGGATAGGAATGCAGGACGCACGGGGCGTCAAAGCCCAGAGAGGGTTCGATCTTTTGCACCAGCACTTTTGAAAACACATCCGACCAAGTGTCGGATCCATCCGTCGAAACACCTGCGCCCCGCGCCTGCGCGCGCAACAGGTCGACATCTTCTTGGCCCTGTGAGCCGATACTGGCCATCAGATCCATGCCGGCATAGCGATCAAACGCCTCTGCCAAGCTCAATCGCACCGGTTCGGCATTAACGGGCACCTGATGCCCACGCCAAGCAAATTGTTCGGTTGGGACAGCCGCCGCCGCCACGCGCAGCAGGGCAAGGCAATCCTCAATCACCTCCTGCCAGTCGGCCTCCGCCCGGTACCATTCCAACATGGTGAATTCCGTCGCGTGCAAGGGCCCGGCCTCGCGATTGCGGAATACGCGGGCAAAATCGAAGATCTTTTCCTCGCCTGCCGCTAAAAGCTTCTTGCAGGCAAATTCTGGGCTGGTGTGCAAATAAAGCGGCGTTGGCGTCCCGTCCGGAGCGAGCTTTGTTGTCGCAAGACCATGTAAATGGGTCTCATTGCCGGGCGAGACCTGCAATTGCCCAGCCTCTATTTCGCAGAAATCTTCAGCCTCAAACCAAGCGCGGACGGCCTTCTTGATCCGGTTGCGCGCTAGAAGAAAGGGCCTGCGATCCGCATGGCGACCCGCCTCCCACCACGGGCTCTGCGGCACATCTGAGTGTGTCATGCGTCACCCATTTGGCGGATTGAGCGAGAAAGGTTAGAAGGCGCCCACATCACAAGATTTCCACGCTTTGAACCGAAGTCGGATCAAGGCTCAGCACTGAAAGACAGATTATGGTCAAGGTCATCGCCTCCAGCCTTCGCAAAGGCAATGTTGTCGAACACACAGACAGCAAGCTCTATGTCATTTTGACAACCCAGAACATCCATCCCGGCAAGGGCACGCCTGTGACCCAAGTCGAAATGCGTCGCATCACCGACGGCATTAAGATGACGGAGCGCTTCAAAACCACCGATCAAGTGGAAAAGGCCTTCGTGGAAGAAAGCAAGTTCAACTATCTCTATGACGATGGTACTGCCCATGTCTTCATGAACCCAGACAATTTTGAGCAAGTTCTGGTGCCCCATGCAGTGTTGGGTGACGATGCGGCCTATCTGCAAGAGAATATGGAAGTCTATCTGACCATCTTCAACGAGACTCCGCTAGCGGCTGTATTGCCTACCCGCGTAACGTTGGAAATCGTCGATACCGAACCCACGATGAAGGGCCAGACGGCTTCTTCTTCCTATAAGCCTGCAATGCTTTCGAACGGCGTGCGCACCATGGTGCCGCCTTATATCGCAACTGGCACGCGCATTGTCGTCCTTACTGAGGATGGCTCTTACGTTGAGCGCGCAAAGGACTAAGCTGGGTTCCAAGGTTTAGGGTGGAGGGGATAAAATGCGCCAAATTCTAGTTTCCGGTTTGGCGCTTTGCCTTGCTGCCTGTGCCGCAAGTCCGGCAGCAACGCCCTCAGTCGCCCTCAAGCCAACAGCCGATATGCCCGAGGCCAAGCCTGCGGGCGTTTGGAAGCATGGCGGTATGATTGCCGCTGCCAATCCTTTGGCCGTCGAAGCTGGCCTTGAGATCCTGCGCGCTGGTGGATCGGCGGTTGACGCGGCTATTGCTGTTCAGACGGCATTGGGCCTTGTTGAGCCCCAGTCGAGCGGTATTGGTGGCGGTTCCTTCATGCTGCACTATGACGCCGAAACGGGTGACGTCGTGGCCTATGATGGGCGAGAAGTTGCCCCAGCTGCGGCAACAGATCGGCTGTTCCTTGACGAGGCCGGCAACCCCCTACCCTTTTGGACTGCGGTAAAATCCGGCCGTTCTCAAGGCGTGCCTGGGGCCGTGGCCATGCTGCATATGGCCTGGAAAGAGCATGGCAAATTGCCGTGGAACCGCAGCTTTCAGCCAGCGATTAAATTGGCCAGTGACGGCTTTAAGATTTCGCCTCGCCTGAACACGGTCGCCACCCAACTCAAGCGCATAACCGAGCCCGGTGCCGATGTGGTGTCCTATTTGATGGATTCATCGGGAACGCCTTTGCCTGCAGGCACGCTCTTAAAGAATGCCGCTTATGCGGACACACTGACCCAGATTGCCGAACAAGGTCCAAAGGCTTTCTATGAAGGCCCGATTGCCGCTGACATCGTTGCCCGCTCAGGTCAGGCACCCATGCCCGGAACCTTATCGCTGGAGGATTTGAAGGCCTATAAGCCCAACAAGCTCCAGCCCATCTGCCGCGCGTACCGCGAACGCAAAATGTGCGGCATGGGGCCACCGTCATCGGGCGGGATTGGCGTCATGGCCACTTTGGGCATTTTAGAAAACTTCGATATGGGTGCCACTGGTCCCAACGATGCACTCGGCTGGCACCGTTTTATTGAGGCTCAACGATTAGCCTATGTCGACCGCGACACATATGTCGCCGACGATCGCTATGTAGCAGTCCCCATCGCGGGCCTTCTCGACGCGACCTATCTGAAGAGCCGCGCGGCCTTAATCTCCGACACATCTACCATGAAGACGGTTGAACCCGGCGAACCTCCGGGTTCTGTGAAACGCGGTCGCGATGCTACCGGCAATGTGTTTGGCACGACCCATTTTGTCATCGTCGATCAACGCGGCAATGTCGTGTCCATGACGACAACCGTGGAGAGCCTGTTTGGCTCGCAGCGTATGGTGCGCGGCTTCTTCCTCAACAATCAATTGACCGACTTCTCCTTCCGCAATGTTGATGCGAAGGGCGAACCGATTGCCAATGCGCCTGCAGGCGGCAAGAAGCCACGCTCCAGCATGGCGCCGACTATTGTCTTTGATAAGGATGGTCATTTCGAGCTAGCCGTCGGCTCGCCCGGCGGCAATGCGATCATCGCCTATGTCACCAAAGCCATGGTCGGGATGCTGGACTGGAATCTGTCGCCCCAAGATGCGGTCGCGCTGCCCAATATTGTCGCGCGCTCTAGCCCTGTGGCGCTGGACCGGACACGTGCGAGCCCTGAATTGATCAAAAGCTTAGAAGCTCTCGGCCAAACCTTCCGCGATGGCGGCGGTGCTGAAGGCTCTGGCCTACATGCCGTTCGCCTCACGCCCGAGGGACTGGTTGGCGGGGCCGATCCGCGCCGCGAGGGCGTTGCGCGGAAGCCTTAAATTTATCCACGACTTAGATCACACACAAAAAACCAACCCCGGGAGCACGGCCATGTTTGAGAAATTGTTTTCACTAGAAGGCCGTGTCGCCTTGGTCACGGGCGGCTCTAAGGGCATTGGCCGGATGATTGCCGAGGGTTTTTTGGCGCAAGGGGCGAAGGTCTACATTACGGCCCGCAAGGCGGATCAATGCATGGCAGCCGCCGAAGAAATGTCCAAAGGTGGGCGCAGCTGCACGGCCATTCCGGGCGATATCTCAACCCTTGAAGGCGTGAAAGCCTTGGCAGACACCATCACGAAGCTGGAAGACCACCTCGACATTCTGGTCAATAATGCCGGGACGATCTGGATGGCACCACTGGACTCCTATCCCGAAAAGGGCTGGGACAAGGTGATGGACTTGAATGTCAAAAGCCCATTCTTTTTGGTGCAGGCTTTGCTGGGTCACTTGAAGGCGGCAGCTAAGCCCGGCCAACCCGCCAAGGTCATCAATATCACCTCGATTGACGGCATCACGGTCAATTCGGTCGACACTTTTGCCTATCAGGCCAGTAAGGCAGCGTTCGCCCATCTCACCAAGCGGCTCGCCGCTGATCTGATCAAGCACAATATCGTGGTCTCGGCTTTGGCACCCGGGGCCTTTGCCTCTGACTTAAACACCATTGCCCGCGACCATGGCGACATGGTGGCCGCTGCCATCCCCGCCAAGCGCGTGGGGACGACCGAGGACATGGCTGGCACAGCGATCTATCTCGCCTCGCGCGCGGGCGACTATATGGTCGGAGAAGCGGTGATTATTGACGGTGGACTGACGGCGATTGGACGCGGTCAGGCTTAAGAAGCCTCACCCGCCGTCGCCAACCGTTCCTTCAAGGCAACGCTGGCGCGGGTCTTGACGCTTTCGCTGCGCAATTGCCCGCAAGCTGCCAAGATATCGCGCCCGCGCGGCGTGCGAATGGGCGCGGAATAGCCTGCCCGGTTCACGATATCTGCAAAGGCATGGATCGTTTTCCAGTCCGAACATTCATACTCTGTTCCGGGCCAGGGATTGAACGGAATCAGATTCACCTTTGCGGGCATACCCGACAAAAGCTTGACCAGCGCCCGCGCTTCGGCCGGGCTGTCATTCACGCCTTTCAGCATCACATATTCGAAGGTCACGCGCTTGGCATTATTTAGGCCGGGATAGGCGCGGATACCTGCCATCAATTCTTCGAGTGGGTACTTCTTATTCAGCGGAACCAATATGTCGCGCAATTCATCATTCGTCGCATGAAGGCTGATGGCCAGCATCGCGCCGGTCTTATTGCCCAGTTCTTCTAACTTTGGCACCACACCGGACGTCGAAACCGTGATGCGGCGGCGACCAATCGATATGCCTTCGCCATCGCTAATCAGGTCAATCGCCTTGGCGACTTCGTCAAGATTATAGAGCGGCTCACCCATGCCCATGAAGACAATATTGGTCAAAGCGCGACCATCGGTCGTTGACGGCCATTCGTCCAAATCGTCGCGCGCGATCATGACTTGGGCGACGATCTCCGCTGCCGTTAAATTACGCACCAGCTTTTGCGTGCCCGTGTGGCAGAAGGTGCAAGTCAAAGTGCAACCAACTTGGCTCGACACGCACAGGGCACCAGAGCGCGCGACATCAGGAATAAATACCGTCTCAAACTCTACGCCCGGTGCCGAGCGGATCAACCATTTACGGGTACCATCGGCAGAAACCAGACGCTCGATCACTTCGGGCCGATCCAAGCTGTGATGGGCCTCCAGCAAAGCGCGCAAGTCCTTGCCAATATCCGTCATCACATCGAAATCGCGTGCACCAAAGAAATAGAGCCAGCGCCAGATTTGTTGGGCGCGCATCTTGGCCTTCTTGGGCTCCACGCCCAAAGCAATCACGGCCTCGCGCATTTCTGCCAAGGTGAGGCCGACAAGCGAAGTCCGCGTCGAAGTGGGCACCGAAACAGGGTCGGGCGCCGCGCTATGGCGGTGCGAAAGGTCAAGGGTGACTGTCATGGGCGGCCCCATAGCACGGAAAATGCGGCGCTTAAAGCAGACCGCACCGCCACCGTCACAGAACCGTCATACAGTGACCTCGTGACTCTGACGGCAAACCCGCTAAACAGGCTGAGCATGATCGCTTGTGGGGAAGTATGACAGCTCCAGTTCTAGAGGCCAAAGGCCTATTTCGAACCTATGGTGCCCGTAAGGCACTGAATAATGTATCTATTACGGTCCAGCCTGGGGAAATGGTGGCACTTATCGGGCCTTCAGGCTCTGGCAAGTCCACTTTGCTGCGCAATGCCACCGGCCTGATCACCACCGACGAAGGTACTGGTGAGGTCAATTTGCTGGGCATTTCGGTTCAGAAGAATGGCAAATTGTCTGACTCAGTGCGTCAAGCGCGCGCGCGCGTCGGCTTTGTGTTTCAGCAGTTCAATTTGGTCGGCCGCCTCAGCCTGTTCCAAAACGTCATGCTGGGTTCTCTGGGGCGTCTGCCTTTTGCAAAAGGTTTCTTGGGTCAATGGCCGCAAGCCGATCAAGAGCGCGCCATGCAGGCCCTGGCCCGTGTGGGTGTTGCCGATTATGCAGCCCAACGCGCCAATACGCTCTCTGGCGGTCAACAACAGCGCGGCGCAATTGCCCGGGCTTTGGTACAAGGGGCCGAAGCGATTTTCTTGGACGAGCCCGTCGCCTCACTGGACCCAGTCTCGGCCCGCAAAGTGATGGAGCTTTTGCGCGACCTCAATCAGCGCGACGGCGTGACGGTGATCGTCACCCTGCACCAGATCGATTATGCCACGAAATTCTGCGACCGGATTGTCGCGTTAAAGGCGGGGCAGATTGTCTATGACGGTCCTAAAGATGGCCTCACTCGCGACCGCCTGATTGAAATCTACGGCGCAGAGTTCGACGAAGAAACGGGCGATGCGGCTCCAAAAGAAGAACCCGTTCCAGAGATCACCAAGCCAGGGCATCAGAATGTTTTGGAAAAAGTGGTGCAATGGGGCTTGGCTTTGGCCATGGTCATCGGCGGATCTTACGCGCTGTGGGAACAAGCCAAGCCGAAGGTTGAGGCCGACATCAATTTTTCCATTCTTGCTACCGAAAACAGCCAAAATTTAGGTGCCCGCTGGAAACCCTTCTTGGCAGACATGGAAAAGCAAACTGGCTTGAAAATTAAGCCTTATTTCCAAACCGGCTATGCGCCACTGGTCACCGCCATGCAATTTGGCCAGACCCAAGTTGGTTGGTTCTCGAATAAGCCAGGTTGGGAAGTCGCCAGCACAGGGAAGGCCGAAGTGTTTTTGCGCTCTTCCGACCCATCGGGTGTGGACGGCTATAATTCGGTTGTGATCGTCAATAAAAACTCTACTATGACCATTGATGAGCTTTTGGCCTGCGATCGCACCAAGGACTTTGGGATGGGCGACGCCAGTTCCACATCCGGCACGCTGGCACCGATGACCTATCTATTTGCGCCACGCAACATCAATCCGTCCAATTGCTTCAAGACCGTCCGGTCAGCCAATCATGAAGCCAATGTGCAATCGGTCGCGGCCGGCCTTTTGGATGCGGCAACTAATAACTCTACGTCTTTGCAAATTCTGGGGGTGCAAGATCCACGGCTCATCGGGAAGGTGAAAGTCATCTGGACTTCGCCAACCTTGCCAGAGGATCCCATCATGTGGCGCAAAGACCTCGACCCAGTGAAGAAGAAGAAAATCAAAGACTTCTTCCTCAATTATGGCCGGCAGGGCGATAAGGCACAACAAGATCGCGAGCGCGCCATTCTGGCCTCGCTCAGCTTCGGCCTGTTCCAACCTGCTAATAATGACCATTTGCTGCCTGTCCGGCAGATGCAAGCAACTGAAGATCTGATGCAAGCCCAACAGTCGGGTGATGTCGGCAAGATTTCGAAGGCAAAAGAAGCCTTTGATGCTATCCAAGCTGAAGCAGAAGCTGCCAAAAGCCGCGCACTGCCCCTGCTACCGACAACCCCAACCGAAGGTTATGCTGTTGAAGGAAAGGCGGTCAAGAAATGAGTGCGACCCCAATGAAAGCGAGCGGCACAGTTTCGCTGGGCCATGTGCCCGCCCCACCAACGCGGACTGCTGCCGACAAACTCTATGACCTTTTGGTCTGGGGTGGGATTTTACTCTTGTTGGCCATTAGCTTCGGTCCCGCCGAGATTTCCAAAGTCACGCGGCTGTTCACCAACTCGGAGAATATGCAGACGTTTTCGACGCGCTTGGTCAATCCGGACTTCTCGGAATGGCGCCTCTATGTGCGGCAAATGTGGTTGACGGTGCAAGTTGCCATTTGGGGCACGTGCTTGGCCGTCATCATGGCCATCCCATTCGGCTTTATGTGTGCATCCAACGTAGCACCGTCATGGCTTGTCTGGCCGATGCGGCGCTTGATGGACTTCTTGCGCTCGGTGAATGAATTGGTGCTTGGCTTGATCTTCATCGTCGCCGTGGGTCTAGGTCCTCTGGCCGGGGTTTTGGCGATCGCGCTCCATACCGCAGGGGTCTTGGCAAAACTGTTTTCAGAGGCCGTTGAATCGATCGACAGCCGCCCTGTGGAAGGGGTGCGCGCAACCGGCGCTGCCAAACTGCATGAGATCATGTGGGGGGTTTTACCGCAGGTCGCGCCACTTTGGACGTCTTATGCGCTCTATCGGTTTGAATCCAACTCGCGCTCAGCCACCGTTTTAGGTCTGATTGGCGCAGGTGGTATCGGAGCAAAGCTGATGGAAAGCATGAATAGCTTTCAGTATGAGCAAACCGCCGCCATCGGGATCATCATCGTGGTCGCGGTTACATTGATCGACATGCTGAGCCAAGCCATGCGTTCCAGACTTCTGTGAACGCAGGCTTGGTAACCGCAGGATCGATTTAGGTTTAGTCGAACAAAGCGTCCAAGTCGCTTTGATCCATGGATGCGCCTTCAGTGCCAAACAAGGCATCGATATCGTCTTGGGCGACTTCGGGACCGTTCAGCGCAGGACCGTTCAATAGGTTCTCGCGCTTGCGCTTATCTTCTAAGGTCTCTTCAAGCTCTGCATCTTCGACGCCCATCACACTGGCGAAGCGCTCGAGACGTTGCTCGATATGGGTCAAGGTGTCGACCACCTTTTTAATGCGCTGACCGGTGATGTCCTGGAACGTGCAGGCTTCAAAGATTTCCATCATCTTATCGGACACAAAGGCCTGATAAGCGGCAGGATCGCTGGTATCTGCGGCCATCACATCTTCTGCGACCGCCATAATCAGATTGGTCGCTTCGGCCGTATGCTGAACAACCGCGTGTAGTTCGGCCCCAGCGCCCGGAATCCGATCTTCACTCAGATCATTCGGACGCAGGTTGGAGATTTCAAGGCGCGTGCGCTGAATATAGGATGAGATATAGCGCATCTCATCAAACAGGCTGCGGTCGATCGAACTAAAGAACATTTGCATGGCTTCGCTCATTTGCGAAGCCAAGTTCAGAACCTCACCCAAGCGAGGATCTTTAAGGTCTGCGCCTTTCAGCGCTGTGATCGCGTCACGAACCTTATTGGCAACTTCTGGTGACGGCATCGTCAGCCCCCCTTAAACAAACAGTGCTTAGAAATCGCCCAGAACAGAAGCGATCTTAGCTTTCAGGGTTTGGGCGTTAAACGGCTTGACGATATAATTGTTCACACCGGCCTTTTTGGCAGCGATCACATTTTCCGTCTTGGATTCGGCGGTCACCATGATGAATGGCGTTGGCTTCAGGATTTCATCGGCACGAACTTCGCGCAAAAGTTCATAACCAGTCATGGGTTCCATGTTCCAATCGGAGATCACGAGGCCATATTTGGTCTTCTTCATTTTCTCGAGCGCTTCGCGCCCGTCAGCCGCCTCATCCACATTCTCAAAGCCAAGCTGCTTCAAAAGATTGCGAATGATGCGAACCATTGTCTGATAATCATCGACGACCAATACTGGCGCGTTCATATCCACTGCCATACGACTTCTCCTTTGGTGGCTTCGGCCACTCTCACCCCACGGTTGACAACCCTTTACCAGTTGAGCGCTAAAGAAGCGTGAATCACGTTCCAAAAAAGGACATCCCATGCCAAATCCTGCAGCAGGCTATTATTTCGAAGAATTGAGCATCGGTCAGACGGCCGAATCTGCTCGCACCGTTACCGAAGCCGACATCCTGATGTTCGGTGCAGCTTCAGGCGATATGAACCCTGTTCACTTCGACTCAGAATTCGCCGCGACGACCCGATTTGAAGAGCGCATTGCCCACGGCATGCTGACTGCCAGCCACGTCTCAGCCCTAATCGGCATGCGACTGCCTGGCCCAGGCTCTGTCTATGTAAGCCAAAGCTTGCAGTTTAAGCGGCCTGTGAAAATCGGCTCCACCGTTACCAGCCGCGTTGAGATTACCCAACTCGACCCTGCGAAAGGCTTTGTCACCCTGTCGACAACCTGCCTGATCGCTGGCAAAGCAGTCCTTAGTGGTGAAGCTATTGTGATGGTCGCAAAGCGCGAGGGCTAATGCTGAGTTTCGATACGGGGTCTCTCATACCACCAGAAGCCCAAGGCGCGAGCGTGGCGCTCGGGGCTTTTGATGGACTTCATTTAGGCCATGTGGCGGTTCTGCGCGCCGCTCAAGAGGCATGCCCCGACAAGCCACTCGCGGTTGCGGCCTTTGAGCCGCCGCCCAAGTGCTTCTTTGCTGGACCAGATAAACCGTCTTTCCGCCTGAACACACCAAGGCTGCGGGCAGAGAGAGCGGCTGACGTTGGCGCGGAGATTATGTTTGAGATCCCGTTCGACGCCAGCATGGCCAGTATGGCGGCAGAGGACTTCATCACGGATATTCTGGTAGCCAAGCTGAACCCTTGCCATGTCACCGTCGGCCACGATTTCCGCTTTGGCTGTGACCGGCGCGGGGATGGGGTCATGCTGCAAGCCATGGGCGACCGACTGGGCTTTGGCGTCAGCATCGTTGAGCCTGTGCTCGACCACAGCGGTGTACGCTATTCTTCGACCCGGGTTCGCGAAGCTTTAAGAGCCGGCCATCTGGCCATGGTCACCGCGCTTCTGGGTCGGCCGTGGCGGGTGGAGGGCATAGTCCAACATGGCGAGAAGCGGGGTCGCACGATCGGCTTCCCGACTGCCAACTTCCATTTGGAAGACCAGCTTGCCCCTCGCTTCGGCGTCTATGCCGTGCGCGTCAACCGCGTTGGGGACGAGGCTTGGTACAGTGGTGTCGCCAATTTCGGCCGCACCCCGACAACTGGCCTGAGACAACCCTTGTTTGAGGTCAATATCTTTGACTTTGAGGGTGACCTCTATGGCAGCCGCCTAGAAGTTGGCCTGCATGCCTTTTTGCGTCCCGAGATGAAGTTTGCGGGTCTGCCCGAACTGGTCGCGCAAATTGGACGCGATGCGGAAGAAGCCGCACAAATTCTCTCTGTCGTCGCCTAGGCCTGAACGGCGCGGCGATATTCGGCCAATAAACGGTCTTGGTCTCGACCCAAGCGATAAAGCCAATCCCACGTATAAATGCCGCTGTCATGGCCATCATCAAATACAATACGCAGAGCATAACGGCCGACGGGCTCAGCCCGTTCAATACCGACGTCTTGCTTCCCCGGCACCCATTTCTTGCCAGCAGCCGAATGGCCTTGCACCTCCGCTGAAGGGCTTTCCACGCGCAATAGTTCGTAGGGGATATCAAAGCTCACCCCATCGTCAAAACGGGCCTTGAGACTCTTAGCTTCAGCCTGAAACGTCAGTTCGACTGGCCAAGGTCGGTCTGGGGTAGCAATAGCCTCGTTAGGCATCATTCAACTCACGTGCTTCACCGGCCAACATAATCGGCACCCCATCGCGGATGGGGTAAGCCAAGCGCGCGGCTTTGGACACAAGTTCGCCCTTGTCGCGATCATAGGTCAAACGCGTACGAGTCACCGGGCAGACAAGGATTTCCAATAGGCGTGGATCAATCTCGCGTCCTTCGCTGGCTGTGCTCTTAGGGGCGTCGGTCATTGCAAGGGTCTCTCCTCATCCTCGGCGTCATCGTCGTGGTCACCTTGGTCCATATCTAGTAGGGCAATTAGCACATCGCGTCGATCCTCGATGGTCGGTGCTTCCAACAGCGCCTGCTTCTCGATCGGCACAAAGGGGCAAAGCGCCGATAGCGCGTTGACCAAAGGCTCGGCTTGAGCTTGATCAATCGACCCCCAGTCTGCTTTCAAATTGTTGCGCTCTAGATAGGCCCGCAATGCCTCCAACAAGTCCTTGCGGTCAAATCCCACCATCGAGCCCGGCGTCTTTAAATCGTCGGCAAAGCTCTGCCAGTCGGCGGTCACTTGCCGATAGGGCTTGGACGCTTGATATTCGCGGGCAACGGCAAAACGGCAAATCCCGGTCAGCGTAATCAAGTATCGGCCATCATCGGTTTCAGAAAACGACGTTAGCTTACCGACGCATCCGACCCGCGATAGGCCGGGCTTCTCTGGGTCACCCGTGCCATCTGGTTGTATCATCCCAATCAAGCGATTACCTGCCAGGGCATCATCAATCATATTGAGGTAGCGCGGCTCAAAAATATTCAGCGGCATTTGCCCGCGCGGAAACAACAAAGCCCCCGTTAGTGGGAACACAGGAATGGTTGCCGGAAGGTCGGTGGGTTTACGATAGACGTAACCTGCTACCATGACTTAGCCCTCAATCAATCGCCGCTGTGGGATTAGGAAAACAGGATGGCTGATAATTTCCGCCGCCCTTGTCGCGTAACTTCAGCCATTGGCCCAGCTGCATCAAAAACTTTGAGCAACTGCTTACGGGCAGCATCGTCCTGCCACGTACGGTCTTGTTTGATGATGAACAACAAATGCTCGACCGCGCCTTCAAAATCCCCAGTTGCAATATGGGCCTTTGCCAATTCAAATCGGGCGGAAAGGTCTTCAGGCGCTTCCGTCAAGGCTTCGCTTAGAGCGGCCGGATCACCCGCTTCTGCCACGTCCAAGATCAGATCAATCTGGGCCTGCACGCTGATGACATCACTGTCTTTCCCCTTGGCTTTGGGAACAGACGCCAGAATTTCTTGCGCCTTATCTAGCTCCCCGCCCATCACATAAACACGCGCGAGACCTGCCAAGGCTTTCGGGTTTTCGGGGTCAAGGCTGGCTGCTTGCGCATAGGATTGAGCTGCCTCGCCAAGATCACCCTGATCGAGGCTTTCTTTTGCAGCGGCCAGCAGTTCATCTACGCCTGCGGGTTGAGCGCCAACCAATCGGTCTACGAGCGCTTTAATCTGACTTTCAGGCTGGGCACCCATGAAGCCGTCCACCGGGCGGCCCTTATCGAACGCAAAGACCGCAGGGATGGACTGAACCCGCAACTGGCCCGCGATGGCTGGATGCTCGTCAATATTGATCTTCACAAGGCGCACCTTGCCGTTGGCAGCACGCACCACTTTTTCCAGCGTCGGGGTCAATGTGCGGCAAGGGCCACACCACGGAGCCCAGAAGTCGACCAAAACCGGCGTGTCCATCGAAACATCGATCACATCTGCCTTAAAGCCTTGGTCACTGCCGTCTTTGATCAGGCCGGTAGGGTCGGCTGTTGGGCCTGATTTGGGTTTTGAACTGCCTAAGCCAATTAGGGCCATGAATGTGTCCGTGCGGTGCGCACGCTCCTCTCACATTGCGATCTCGTACAAGTCTTCTCAGGTCTAGAAATGGGCTTAGCGCTATCATGTTGCAAGCGCTGACCTGTGTTTCATGGACCTTACGTCCAAGGTTCGGCTTGGGGTACCTCGCCCGAGAAATCGCACCGATGGACCTTTCCACCCCAATTGCGAATAAACAACGCCAGATCATCCTGAGCGACCGCGGTCGTT
>NZ_JBMLTR010000181.1:5954-56856 GCF_049239865.1 Aquidulcibacter sp. | reverse complement strand
GTATTTAGGGATTTAGATTAGACCTCAGCCCTCAATTATTGCGCGCGTCAGCCCTCACCCCCGTCCCCTCTCCCAAGTGGAGAGGGGAGCGCGCCTTAGCCTTAGGGTGTTGCTGGGCGAATTTGTGCTGCCGATCTGGATCTATTTTGGTGCAACCTAGGTTTCACCAAAATAGATCATCGAGCTTGCCCGCGACATCTGGGTCGTCAAGTGCGCAGCTTTGCTGCGTCGCTAAGCGATCCGTTTTCAAAGAAAACGGACACTTGACTACCCAGAGGTCCCAAGAACAATTGAGACAGCGGTTTGGTGGGCCGGAAGGATCACCAAAACGCTTCTAGATAGAAAGCCCAACAAATGGATCGCGCAACAACAGTTGCGCTTGTCCGCGCGTATAGATGCGCAGCTCTTGCCGCGCGTTCCCATTCACCGCCTTCGGCGGACATCGGCGCGTGCGTCGGTGCCGGGGAAGCCGGAGACGGGGCATTCCCCATTGGCTGAAATTGTCCGTGAGGACCGCAGCGACCGCGATGAAACCCACCATAGACCTTTAACCATTTCCGCGCTAAAGCAGCGGCGCTGCCGGACACGGTGGCAATCCGCCGGTCGATACGCCGCTCACAAGCGCGCGACCCTTGCGGGCGAAGCGTGGATTGCTTGTTAGCCTCTGGTTAAGGGCAATCCAGTGATGATTAACTCGCTCGAACAAAGGACGGCTTATCATGCCCTCACTCAATAGTTTTAAATCTCGCCAGACTCTGACTGTCGGCGACAAGACCTATGTCTATTATTCTTTAGAAGCTGCCTCGAAAAATGGTCTTGGCGATGTTTCTAAACTGCCCGTGACTTTGAAAATCCTGTTGGAAAACCTGTTGCGCGCCGAAGATGGCGTCACGGTGACCAAGGCCGATATCGAAGCGGTCGCCAAATGGGTGGAGAACAAAGGCAAGATCGAACACGAAATCGCCTTCCGTCCTGCCCGCGTGCTGATGCAAGACTTCACCGGCGTGCCTGCCGTGGTCGATCTGGCCGCCATGCGCGATGCCGCAGCAGCGCTGGGTTCCAACCCGGAGAAGGTCAATCCGCTGATCCCTGTTGATCTGGTGATCGACCACTCCGTCATGGTGGATTATGCCGGTAAGGGCGACAGCTTCGCCAAGAACGTTGACCTTGAATATGATCGCAATGGTGAGCGCTATGAATTCCTGCGTTGGGGCCAAAGCGCATTTAAGAACTTCCGTGTAGTGCCTCCTGGCACCGGCATCTGCCACCAAGTGAACCTCGAATATCTGGCCCAAACCGTTTGGACCGCCGAAGATGGCAGCGACGAAGTCGCCTATCCAGATAGCGTTGTCGGCACCGACAGCCACACCACCATGATCAATGGCTTGGCCGTTTTGGGCTGGGGCGTCGGCGGGATTGAAGCCGAAGCTGCTATGCTGGGCCAGCCCATCTCCATGCTGATCCCCGAAGTGGTTGGCTTTAAGCTCGACGGCAAATTGCCCGAAGGGGCAACGGCGACCGACCTCGTGCTGACCGTCACCCAAATGCTGCGCAAAAAGGGCGTAGTTGGCAAGTTTGTGGAATTCTTTGGCCCCGGCCTTGATTCCATGACCTTGGAAGACCGCGCCACCATCGCCAATATGGCCCCCGAATATGGTGCGACCTGCGGCTTCTTCCCCGTGGCGGAAGACACCATCAACTTCCTGCGCTCCACCGGCCGCGATGCGGGCCGGGTCGCCTTGGTAGAGGCCTATGCCAAAGCCAATATGATGTGGAAGCATGATGCGGGTCAGCCCGTCTTCACCGACGAATTGGCCCTCGATTTGGGCAGCGTCCAACCTTCCCTTGCCGGACCCAAGCGCCCACAAGACCGCGTCTTGGTGGCCGATGCCGCGACCGCGTTTAAAACCGCACTCGAAGGCGAATTTGGCAAGGCTGGCGAAGTGGCCAAGCGCGTTGGCGTGGAAGGTCACAACCATGACCTCGGCCATGGCGATGTGGTCATTGCGGCTATTACCTCTTGCACCAATACCTCTAACCCTTCGGTGCTGATCGCCGCTGGCCTTGTGGCCCGCAAGGCCCGTGCCAAGGGCTTGACCGTAAAGCCTTGGGTGAAAACCTCACTCGCACCGGGTTCGCAAGTCGTCACGGATTATTTGACCCAGTCTGGCCTTCAGTCTGACTTGGATGCCATGGGCTTCAATCTGGTGGGTTACGGCTGCACCACCTGTATCGGCAACTCCGGCCCGCTGCCTGAAGAAATCACCAAAGCCATTGTGGCTGGTGATTTGGTGGCAGCCTCTGTGTTGTCGGGCAATCGCAACTTTGAAGGCCGCGTCAATCCAGATACGCGCGCCAATTATCTGGCTTCGCCGCCACTGGTTGTCGCCTATGCTCTGGCAGGCTCTATGCAAGTGGACCTCAATAAAGAGCCATTGGGTACAGGCTCTGATGGCCAGCCCGTCTATCTGAAAGACGTTTGGCCCACGTCCGCCGAAGTTTCTGCCATCATGCGCGAATATGTGACGGCAGAAATGTTTGCCCGTCGCTATGCCGACGTGTTCAAAGGCGATGTGAATTGGCAAGCCATCCAAGTCTCTGGCGGTCAAACTTATAATTGGCCAGCCAAATCGACCTATGTTGCCAACCCGCCTTACTTTGAAGGCATGACCATGACGCCAAAGGGTGTGGAAGACATTCTGCACGCGCGTGTCCTGGGGCTGTTTGGCGACAGCATCACCACCGACCACATCTCGCCCGCAGGCTCGATCAAAGCATCGAGCCCCGCAGGCAAGTTCCTGACCGAAAATGGCGTTTCGGCCATCGACTTCAACTCTTATGGTGCCCGCCGTGGCCACCATGAAGTGATGATGCGCGGTACCTTCGCCAATATCCGGATCAAGAACCAAATGGTTCCTGGTGTTGAAGGTGGCGTCACCAAGCATTGGCCAGATGGCGAAGTCATGCCGATCTATGATGCCGCCATGCTTTACAAGGATGCTGGCACGCCGCTGGTGATCTTTGCAGGCAAGGAATATGGCACGGGCTCTTCCCGCGACTGGGCAGCGAAAGGCACCAATCTTTTGGGCGTCCGGGCTGTCGTCACCGAGAGCTTTGAACGTATTCACCGCTCGAACCTGATCGGCATGGGCGTCTTGCCCTTCCAGTTCCGCGATGGTGTGACTTGGGCCAGCCTCAATCTGGTCGGCGACGAAATGGTGTCCATTTATGGCATTAATGACATCGCGCCACGCAAAGAGATGGAAGTCGAAATCCGCCGCGCCGACGGCACGGTGGTGATCGCCCCGGTCATCAGCCGGATCGATACCGCCAACGAGCTCGATTACTATTTCTCGGGCGGCATTATGCAGTTCGTGCTGCGCCAATTGGCCCGCGCGGCTTAAGCCACCGATCCAATACAGAATGGGGCCTTCTGACGTCGTCAGAGGGCCCTTTTCTTGTGGGATCAGGACTTCTAATCCAAGCCATGACGAAACCTTACCAATCATTCATCAGGTCAGGCCTTTATTTTGCCCAACCCCACTCCTAAGTGGAGTCTCGAACGCCGGAACGGGAACCAAATCCCTGCCCCGACGCTCCTACTATTACCCGCCTTACAAGGGTAATTCTTTTGGGGAGTGGACATATGACTCGCGCACTCGCGCTTAATGTAGGGCCAGAACTGGGCCTTCAGCGGTATCTCACTGAGATCCGTAAATTTCCGATGCTGCACAAGGACGAGGAATATATGCTCGCCAAGCGCTGGCGTGAGCATGAAGATACCGGTGCAGCTGAAAAGCTGGTGACCAGCCATTTGCGCCTCGTGGCGAAGATGGCGATGGGCTATCGCGGCTATGGCCTGCCTGTGGCGGAAGTGATTTCGGAAGGCAATATCGGCCTGATGCAGGCGGTTAAAAAGTTTGACCCTGAAAAGGGCTTCCGCTTGGCGACTTATGCCATGTGGTGGATCCGCGCTTCGATCCAAGAATATGTGCTGCGCTCATGGTCCTTGGTCAAAATGGGCACCACCGCCGCGCAGAAGAAGCTGTTCTTCAACCTCCGCCGCATGAAATCCAAAATGCAGGCGATTGAAGAAGGCGATCTAAAGCCTGAAGACGTCAATTATATCGCGACCCAATTGGCGGTGACGAATGACGAAGTCATTTCGATGAACCGTCGCTTGTCGGGCCCCGACGCTTCGCTCAACGTCCGCGTTGGTGAAGATGGTGGCGGCGAATGGCAGGATTGGCTGGCTTCCGATGATGAGAGCGCCGAGACCGAATATGCTGAGCGCGAAGAGCATGACGAGCGCATGATCTTGCTGAACCAGGCCTTGTCGACCTTGAATGAGCGCGAACAGCACATCATCCGCGAGCGTCGCCTGCGCGATGATCCGGTGACCTTGGAAGACCTCGCCGATCAATATGGGGTCAGCCGCGAGCGCATCCGTCAGATCGAAGTGCGCGCATTTGAAAAAATGCAAGCTGCGATCAAAAAGGCAGCACTTGAGAGTGGCTTAATCGCCGCCTAATTGTGTTGCGCACTGCCAATATGAATGGTCATGTAGCCGCTTCAAGGAGTGGGTGCATGACTTTTTCTAGGCGACAGGCACTAGCCGCAGGGCTTGGACTTTTAACCGCCAGCGGGCTTGTCCGGTCAGGGCTTGCAGCACCGGCTCAACAGGCCAGCCATCCCGATTTTTATTTCGGTGCAGACCTCTCTTATGTGAATGAGATGGAGGATTGCGGCGCGATCTATCGCCAAGGCGGCAAGCGCGTCGACCCCTATCAGCTATTTGCCGATACCGGCCACAATCTGGTGCGTCTGCGCTTGTGGAATAATCCCGACTGGACAAACTACAGCAATTTTGACGATGTGCGCCGCTCCATGCGTCGGGCCAAGGCGAGTGGGCAAGCGGTCCTGTTGGACTTCCATTATTCCGATGATTGGGCCGATGGCGACAAGCAATGGATTCCCAAAGCGTGGGAAAATATCCCGACGACGGAGGGCCTCGCCGTCGCCGTCTATCAATTCACCTTTGAGACACTGATCAAGCTCGCGGGCGAAGGCCTGATGCCGCACATGGTCCAAGTTGGCAATGAGACCAATAAGGAAATGATGGGGCGGAAGGATTGGAAGTGGGAAACCCGGTCCACCGATTGGGTCCGCAATGCGGCCCTTTTCAAAGCCGGAATCAAAGCCGTGCGCGATGCTGGCAAGGCCACAGGCACCGGGCCTAAAATCATGCTCCATATCGCCCAACCCGAAAATGCTGAGCCTTGGTTTGCCAAGGCCGCTGAGGCAGGCTTGACCGACTTTGATTATATCGGCCTGTCCTATTATCGGAAATGGTCGACCCAGGGCCTAGATGGCCTAAATGCTGCGATCACGCGCCTCAGCGCCACTTATAAGGCCAAGGTGATTGTGGTTGAAACCTCTTACCCTTGGACCAATGACGGGGCCGATGAAGCCGCTAATCTATTGGGGCCAGATACGTTGATCAAGGAATATCCTGCCACGCCGGACGGCCAATTGCGCTATCTGGTCGACCTGACCCAGGGCGTGATCAGCCATGGCGGGGCTGGCGTCGTCTATTGGGAACCGGCTTGGGTCTCTACCTCCTGCAAAACGCGCTGGGGCACAGGTTCGCATTGGGAAAATGCGACCTTCTTTGACTTCAAGCGCGGCAATGAGGCCCTGCCCGCCTTTGGCTATGTCCGCCACCCCTATGTCTGGCCAAAATAAAAGACTGAAGCTCCGGGCAGCCATTCCTTAACCCATCGCTGCTAGGGTGCGGGCATGACAAACCTGACTTTCGCTCTGAGCGACTTGCCCGATTGCGCCATTCTCGCCAGCAAAAATGGCCGTGTTTTAGAAGCCAACGAACTGGCCATAACGCGATTTGGCGACCAAGTGGCCTTGGGTGCCTTTGCCCCTTGGTATGAAGCCCGCTTTGGCTGGACCATTCAAGAGCGCGAGGACGGCAGTCAATTGGGTGTGTTCCGCCCCGATGCCGACGAGACGGCCCGTGGGAAGACCATGTTGTTTGCGACCCTCAGCCATGAAATCCGTACCCCTCTGAACGGGATTTTGGGTATGGCAGGCCTGTTGGCCATGAGTGAGCTGACCAGCGCACAGCGTTCCTGGTTGGGTGCGGTCACCGATTCCGGTCAGCATTTGTTGGCGCTGCTCAACGATATCCTCGATTACGCCAAGCTGGAGAGCGGCAAGATTGAGCTGGAGACCATGGTCTTTAATCCAGCCAAAACACTACAATCGGTCGCCGAACTCTGCTCGCCCCGGGCGCATGAAAAAGCGCTGGAGATCGTCCTCGTAGTTGACCCCAATGTACCGGTTGAAGTCGCCGGCGATGACGGCCGCTTGCGCCAGATCATTTTGAACTTGGCCTCAAACGCCGTGAAATTCACCGAGGACGGTGGCGTCTTGTTGCGCTTGGAAGCCACGGGCGTCAATCGCCTGCGCTTTTGCGTGGAAGATACCGGCATTGGCATTCCAGACGACAAGATGGAGCGCGTCTTTGAGGAATTCCAGCAAGCCGATTCCTCGCACTCGCGTCGCTTTGGCGGCACAGGCCTTGGCCTTGCCATCGTGAAGAAGCTGACCACAGCCTTGGGCGGGACAGTTGGCCTCAAGAATCGTGAGGGTGGTGGCAGTGTGTTCTGGATCGATATTCCGTTCGAGACCGTCACCCCGGCCCCAGCCCGCAGCCAGCGCCTGACGGGCAAAACTATCGCCATTCAAAGCCAGTCCGTGCTTCTGGTTGAGGCGCTCAAGCTAGCCCTTGAAGATGAAGGTGCTGTGGTCGAAGAAGTTGAAACGCCGCGCCAAGCCAAAGAGGCAAGCGTCATCCTGCTCGATCACCATACCGATACCGTACAAGCTGCGCCTTGGCTGAAATGCGCCAGCCCCGTGGTCGCCCTCATCCCGCAAGAGCGCCGCGATCTGATCGATGATTATCGCGCCAAGGGTGCGATCGGCTATCTGATTAAGCCCCTTCGCATCGCGTCCCTGATTGAGCGTGTAGCACTGGCGGCAGGCGAAGGCGTCGATACACGTCCTGTGGTCGCCAATGACGAACGCGCCGATACGACCCCGATTGCAATCGGCTTGCGGGTCCTGTTGGCCGAGGACAATCCGATCAATGCGCTCTTGGCCAAGTCGCTTTTGGTGCGCAATGGCTGTCACGTTGTGGCGGTTGGCAATGGGGCAGAGGCGCTGCGCGCCATACAAGACGCGCCCTATGATCTGGTGCTGATGGATGTGCATATGCCAGTGATGGACGGGTTTGAAGCCACCCGCGCCATCCGCGCCTTGGGTGGTCGCTTCCTTGAGGCACCCATCATCGCCTTGACGGCAGCCGCGATGGAAGAAGACCGTCGTGCCTGTAAGAATGCGGGCATGAATGACTTCATTACCAAGCCGCTCGACCCGGCCATGTTGTCGTCTGTATTAGAGCGCTGGACGAATGCGTCCAGACAGGCCACTTTCGCCGCCTGAATCAGGACGCCTTTTTGAGGTCTTGATCCTTGTGAGGACCTCCATGGCTGGCAAAAAAGCGGAAGAACCTGAATTAGAACTTGGCGCAGATGACAAAGTCGGCGTTGGTGCCTTTTTCGAACGGCCTTCGCTGGTCATGTTCGGTCTGGGCTTTGCAGCCGGCATGCCCAATCAATTGGCTGGCTTGGCCTTAGCCATCTGGCTACGTGAAGCTGGGGCTTCGCTGGCTTTGATCGGCTTGATGGGGCTTGCCACCCTCACCTATGCGCTAAAATTCCTCTGGGCACCCTTGGTAGACCGGGTTGCCATTCCCGTGCTGGATAAGGCGTTGGGCCGCCGCCGCGCGTGGATGTTCCTGACCCAAGCCATTGTCATTGTCGGCCTCTTATTGATGGCGACCAGCGATCCAGCTCTGGCCTTCACCAAAGAAGGCGATGCGACCGCTGCTTTCATTCCCTTTGCGGGTTTTGCCGTGCTGATTGCCTTGGCAGGGGCCACCCAAGACATTGCGATTGATGCGTGGCGGATCGAAGTGGCCCGCGATGCCAATCGCTTGGGCGTTTTGACGGCTACCTATCAGTGGGGCTACCGGGTTGCGATCCTTTTGGCAGGCGCGCTGCCGCTCTTCGTCGCTCAGGCGCTGAATGGCGACCAATATGGCTGGCTGGGCTGGGCTGTCGCCTATGTTGCGATGGCAGGCTTTATGGGTCTCGCCATTATCTCCACCCTGTTGGCCCCGCGCGAAACGACTGCGCCTGCACCCCGATGGGTTGCCCCTGCCGATGTGCCCGACCGAGGCATTGTCGACAGCTTGGAATGGGTTGGGCGGATCGCTTTGATGCTGCTGGCAGCCTGTGTTCTGGCCGTGGGCCTAGCCGGCAAAGCAGAGCCTTTGGCTTGGTTGGTTGGTAGGCTTTACGGCGGCACAAAGGAGATGAGCGCCGCTTTGGCTGCCAAGCCGTGGGGTGTCTGGCAACAAGTAGGTTATGCCCTGATTGGTCTCAGTCTGGTTGTGGTCGCCTGCTTACAAATCCCCCGCCTGAAAACCCGCCCGGGTGCCTATTTCAAAGCCGCCTTGGCGGACCCGCTGGCCGACTTCTTCAGCCGCTATAAGGATTTGGCCAGCCTCATTTTGGTGTTCATCTGCGTCTATCGGATGGCCGACTTTGTGCTCAATCTGACGTCGACCATGTATCTGGACGCAGGCTTTTCAAAAGACTCCATCGCTTACGCCCAGAAATTCTTTGGCGCAGCCATGAGTGCGATTGGGGCGGGGTTAAGTGGTTGGTTGGTCCTTAAGTTTGGCCTGTTCCGCTGCCTCGTGATTGGGGCCTTCTTGCAACCACTTTCAAACTTGGCATTTATAGCCATCACGCTGACGGGCCCCAATGTGCCAGCGCTTTATGTCGCGATTGGCATCGACAATTTGTCGGGCATGTTCGCGGGGACGTGCCTGATCATGTATATGTCCATGCTGACGAAAGAGGGCTTTACCGCCACCCAATATGCGGTGTTTTCGTCGCTCTATGCTCTCCCCGGCAAGATCATCACCGCCCTGTCAGGGCGCGTCGTGGAAGGCGCTGCCAAGGCGTCTGAGACGGGTTGGCTGGCCGCCATGAAGCCGTGGTTCAACCACTTGCCGCCCGAAGCCTTTGCAGCAGGCGGCGCAAAGTTGGGCGTATCGGGTCAAGCCTTGGCCGCTGGCTACACCGCTTTCTTCTTCTACACGTCCTTGATCGGGATTTTTGGCATCATCATGGCTCTCGCCATTTCGCGCGGCCCGGCTCGCGAAATTCTGGAACGTGAAAAGCGGGAAGAAGCCGAAGCCGCTAACGCCTAAACGTCACCATCGGCTGCATCGTCCTTTTGGGCCAATAGATGCACGACAAAGTCCGTACCTGATTGGCAGGTTGAGACCAAGACGATGTCCCCGCCGTTCAAGCGGGCGAGTTCGCGCGCGATGGCGAGGCCAAGGCCTGTACCACCTGTCAGGCCGCTGCCGGCAAATGGCATAAACAAATTGTCCTGCACGCGCTTGGGAAGGCCAGGCCCCGTATCGACCACATGCAGGTCAATGCGCTCACCTTCCGCCGCTGCATAAGCGCGGATCGTGCCGGGCTTACCCGATTGGGCGATGGCTTGGGCGGCATTGCGGATCAGATTGGTCAGGATGCGGTGCAAATGCTCGCCATCCATCTCGATTTCAAGGTCGTTTGGAACCTCATGCTGCCAAGGCACGGTCAGGCCTGCCAAGGCTTCCTCGGCCGCGTCATCCAATGCATCGGACAGATAGAGGAGCTCCCGCTCCGGCGGGCGCTCTTGGGCTTTGCCAAAGGCCAAAGTGGACTGCGCCAAATTCACCGCCCGCTGAAGCGCGCGCTCAAGTCGTGGGGCGGTTGCCCGCACCACCGGATCATCCACCGACGCCAACCGCTCACTCACTAATTGGGCAGCACCCAGTGAATGGCGCAGATCGTGGGAAATTTTTGAGACCGCAAGGCCCAATTGCGCCAAGCGATCCTTCTGAATGAAGGCCTGTCGCACCGTGTCCTGCATGGCGGAAAAGGCGACCTCCGCTTGGCCAATCTCATCGGCCCGGCCGGAAGGCACGAGCGCCCTGCTGGCGTCGGTTGGTGCGGTGCTGAAGCGGGTAATCGCTCGGGTTAGGCGCCGCATCGGCCGCACGAAGCCATCAGCCAATGCCGCATAAATCAACGCCCCAATGGTCAAAGACAAAGCCAAGGACGAGAGCAAAACCTGCCAAGTCGACCGCATCAGCGAGTCTTTCAACGGCGCTTCTGCCACGATCACTTCAAGCTTGATCGCGGCATTGGTCTGAGGTCGACCAACAATGCGGAGATAGCGGCCCTTAGGCGCGGCATAGGCCTCCAACACCCCAGACAGCGAGCGACCAATGGTCTGGGCTTCAGGATTAATGTCGATGATCGTGCCCTTTGGCGTCCCGCCCAGCACATCCAAACGTGCATCATTTTGTAGAATAGTCACCGACTGGATCTCTGCCGCGCGCACCAATTCAGACGTGCGTCCCCCCATCAAGCCATAGGAGTCCGGCGCGGTGACGGCCAAAGCGACAATCTCGGCTGTGTTCAAACGATTGATGATCCATTCGTCGCGCAGGCTGGCCATTGTCGGCAGGAAAAACAAGGATTCAGTCAACAGAATAAAGCCCGCGCCAATCGTCAACAGGCGCGCGGTTAAGCCATCATTGGGCTTAAACTCAGCCGCCGCTGCCGTATTGGTCGCCTCAAGGCCTTCGGATGGCACGTTTAGGGTCACTTGTGTCGCACGCTCATTTTCAAAAAAGCTTCCTGTGACCAATGCGGCAAAGGGCCAAACGCGGCCCGATCACCTTTAAATGTGGGATCAATGGGCACTTGTCACCCCCCTAATCTGCCTCTGTTCATAGAGAGGAAACCCTGAAAAAGCCAGCGATGACTGTAATTTACGATTTGGCCTAGTTGTTTTTGCAAATCATTCGCAATATGAAACTAAGAATGAGTATCACTATAAACAAGCCGAACCGTCCCCTCCCCTCACTCACGAGCGCTCTGTGTGCTGGGGGCCTTGCCCTTTTGGCCCCAAGCTTGGCCGCCGCCGAAGCGGCAGCCCCCGTCGAGACCATTATCGTCATTGGGCAAAAAGATGGTTTGCGGACCATTCCAGGCTCTGGTGCCACGATTGAGCAGGCCGATCTGGTGCGCGCACGCGTCTTGTCCGTCAATGAAGCGCTACGCCAAGTGCCGGGCGTTTTTGCGCGCGATGAAGAAGGCATGGGCCTGCGCCCCAATATTGGTATTCGCGGCCTGTCGCCCACACGCTCCAGCAAAGTCCTCCTCTTGGAAGACGGCTTGCCCTTGAGCTTTGCGCCCTATGGCGACAATGCCACCTATTATCACCCGCCGATCCGCCGCTATAGCCGGATTGAAATCCTCAAAGGGGCCAGCCAAATCCGGTTTGGGCCCAACACGGTCGGCGGCGTCATCAATTATGTGACCCCACCAGCGCCAGAAGCCTTTGAAGGCCAAGCGACGTGGGCTGCGGGCTCAGACGGCTATTTGGAAGCAGACCTTAATCTGGGTGGCCCCATCGCGGGCATGCGCGCGCTTGTCCATGCGAACGCGACCCAATCTGATGGTGTGCGCGACAATCAATCGCTTAAAATCAATGACCTCTATCTCAAACTGGAAAAAAGCTTGGGCGAGCACCATGATCTGACCTTGCGCGTCAGTCGCTATGGCGAAGATAGCCAAGTCACCTATTCAGGCTTGACCCAGGCCGAATATCTGGCCAATCGCCGTCAAAACCCCTTTGTGAATGACGGGTTCAAAGCCGTCCGCGTGGGGGCTTCTATGCTGTGGGCATGGGAGATCAATGATACGACCACTTTGAAGACTTCGGCCTCTTATTCGTGGTTTAATCGCGACTGGTGGCGGCAATCCTCCAACTCTGCCCAGCGCCCCAATGATTCCTCCGACCCCGCTTGCGCCAGCATGGCCAACCTTTTGACCACCTGTGGCAATGAAGGCCGCCTGCGCGAATATCATACCTATGGCCTTGAAAGCCGCTTGAGCCATAGCGGCGAGATCGGCAGCGTGCGGTTTGAGAGCGAATATGGCGTCCGCTATAGTGATGAGCGGCAAAACCGTTTGCAAATCAACTCCGACACTCCAACGGGCCGCACGCCGGGTATCAGCGTGAATGCAGGCGTGCGCGAAAACAATTTGCGCTATCTGCAGGCTTGGTCGGGTTTTGCCACCACCAAGGCCAGTATCGGGGCTTGGACGATTTCCCCGGGCGTGCGCTATGAGCATATTGATTTTCAGCGCGTGAACCGCCTGAACCCAGCCAGCCCTGTGCGTGGCGAAGATCAATTGCAGGAATGGATTCCAGGTCTTGGCGTCTCCTACAAGATTAACCCCAGATTTGCCGCCTATATTGGCGTGCATAAGGGCTTTTCGCCGCCGCGCGTGGAAGATGCGATCAACAATACGACGGGGTCTTCGGTCAATCTCGGCCCTGAGACCAGCACCAATTGGGAAGCGGGCTTGCGTGGCGACCTCACCAAAGGTGTGGCCGTTGATCTCACCTGGTTCCGCATGGACTTTGACAATCAGATCGTGCCGAGCTCTGTCGCTGGCGGGGCTGGTGCCACGCTGACGAGCGCTGGCGAAACCCTGCACCAAGGCTTTGAGGCCTCGCTGCGTGGCTCTCTCGCCGATATGGGCTTGATGACGAGCGGCAATGACCTGTTCTTCCGCGCCGCCCTGACCCATGTGGCCGACGCCAGCTATGTCGGCACGCGCTTCTCCGGTGTCTCGGGCAACACAACGCGGTCGGTGACCGGCAACCGCCTACCCTATGCGCCCGAATGGCTGATCAATGCCGCTATCGGCTATCAGCTTGGCACGATGGGTGAGTTTCAAGTTGAATATGTCCGCACCGACGACATGTTCACCGACGACCTCAATACGGTCGCCCCAACGGCGGACGGGCAACGCGGCTTGATCAAGGCTGCCGACATCTGGAACCTAACGCTGAACATCCACCCCGAAAGCTGGCCACTGGGTGCCTATATCGCCGTCAAAAATGCCGGTGACGCCCGCACCATCGTCGACCGCTCTCGCGGCATTTTGCCGGGCGCACCACGGCAGGTTCAGTTTGGGCTGACGAAGGCGTTTTGAGGCGGGTGACAAAGGAGCGTTCCGAAAACTTAGAACGGCTCTAAGCCTCGCTTCGCTCGCACCAGAGCCGCCCGACAATTCTTATTGTGCAAGCTGGGGGGTCAAGGGGCGCGCTTCGCGCGTCGACGAAGTCGATGAACCCCTTGACGCCCCATCTTGCGCGCCCAAACTCGAACACGGCCTTTGCCTAGGCAGAGCCTGCGGCAAAGGCCTTCCGAAGTAGAATGTCTTTGGGTAATTGCGATGGCGCTGGTCTGTGTCGAAGGGAATGCAGCCGACGTGCGGAGCGCGTTGCTATTCAACCATAGTAATCTTTTCTACTATGCTCCAATCAGCAACCCGACCCATTGAAGACATGAAGTCTTCAAAGTTTGTTCCAGTCTCATCCGAAACTGCTTCGCCTTGCGCCCAAACCGAGTCGCATTCAAAACACATCGAAAAGGTGCATTCGGGAGAGGCGTTCAATCCTACCTGCCAGACTGCATCTTGATCACAATAGGGACAGATCTTCATATGCTCTACCTCAAGGACGCCACAATGACCGGGAGTAAACTTGTCTGACCATTCATTCCGACAATGCTGCCCATATCAAGTTCTCAAGAACAATTCCCATTATATTGCGGCATCGCGCCAAACACACCCCTACTCCCGCTCCAACGCCCCCTTCCCGCGCAAGATCCTAGGACGAAACTTATCAATCCGCGCCCGGCGCGTGGCCGGGTTTTGGGTGGAATTAAGGGCGATGACATAGCTGCGCTGTCGGCCAGGGGTCAGATCGAGGAAGGCTTGTGCCAGCTCTGGATCGGCATCGAGGGCCTCAATCAGCTCATCGGGTAAGTCGAATTCTGCTTGGGTTTTGACGGGCTTAAGGCCTGCCCGGGCATAGCCAATCGCCTCAGCCAAATAGACTTTAAGCGTGGGGGCCAAGGCCTGCACTTCTGCCACATCTTTAAACCGCACAAGGTCGGCCGTCTGGGTGTTGGGGCCAGCGCGCTCCAGGATTTGCTCTGGGTCCTTTAACAGCGCGGCATTGGAGAAGGTCAGAATAAAGCTATCGCGATGCGCGCCCAAGAGAGCGATATTGCGATCCCCCTCCTGATAGCAGGGATGGCCCCATTTCACCGTTTCAGTCAGACCCGCCTCTAAACACAGCTGACGAAGCGCGGTGAGCCCTTGGCTCCACAAATGGACCGAACAGTCTGGCGTCTCAAATCGCCCACAACGACCACATCCCTTGATGAAATAATCGTCGCTGTGGGTAATCATGGGTCACTCCCGATAGCTCAGCCCTCGTTCAAACCATCCGGCACGCCGACGACGTGGAAGCCTGCGTCGACATGGATGACTTCGGCGGTGGTGGAGCGGCCGATATCGGACAAGAGCCACAGCGCACAGCCTGCAATGCCTTCCATCGTCGTGTCTTCCTTCATCAAGGACCACTCGCGGCCCGTATTGACGAGGCCACGGCCGCCTTGAATGCCGGCCAAGGCCAAGGTGCGCATCGGCCCTGCACTGATGGCGTTCACGCGGATGCCGCTGGGGCCCAAGTCGCGCGCGATATAGCGGGTGGCGGCTTCCAGCGCTGCCTTGGCGACGCCCATCACATTATAAGATGGCAAGACGCGCTCTGCCCCCAAATAGGACAAAGTGATCATCGAGCCGCCGGGCGACATCAAGGGGGCGGCGCGCTTCGCACAAGCCACCCATGAGAAGGCCGAAATATCCATGGTGCGGAGGAAGTTTTCGCGCGTTGTATTTTCCACAAACGAACCCTTCAGCTCATTCTTATCGGAAAAGGCGATCGCGTGGACCAAAAAGTCTAGCCCGCCCCATTTTTCCTGGATGGCTGCAAAGACGGTGTCCAAGGCGGCATCATCGGTGACATCGCAGGGCAGGATCAGGTCAGAGCCGACGCTTTCCGCCAAAGGCCGCATGCGCTTTTCCAGCGCTTCGCCTTGATAGGTAAAAGCCAGTTCTGCGCCCTGGGCGGCCAATTGGCTGGCAATGCCCCATGCGATCGACTTGTCATTGGCCACGCCCATAATCAGGCCGCGCTTGCCCTTCATCAGGGTTCCGGTTGGATAGCCAGTTTCTTTCGTTTCGCTGCTCATGAGAGCTCCTGCCGCTGAGAATGCTTCCAATCATGTGGACGTCACATGATGATTGGGGCTTCATTGCCCTGTCCGAGCCGAGGGTCAAGAGGCAGGTGCGGCGAGAAGGCTAGGGTCGGCCTAGTGGCGGGTGAACAGGCGCTGCAACATGCCGAGCGCACCGGTCAAAGCGATGTCGCCTTCTTCCACCGTCAAAGCTAAACAAACCCCACCGGGTAAAGCGACGGGATGGTGCATTTGGCCGGGCCGCTTGATCGATAAATCGCCGGGGCCAAACATGCCGGTGCCATCTTCAAAAGCCCCTGCGACCACCAATGTATATTCGGTGCCGGTGTGGTCATGATGGGGGGCACCATGGCCGGGCTCAATCCGCAACAGCTTAGCGCGCAAGGCCCCGCCCGTTTCCAGCGGCATGGATTTGACGCCCGGCCCTGCAAAGGTCCAGCCTTCGTGGGCCGCAGACTCAAGGCTGATGTCGCGCAAGGGTTGGGGCAGGCTTAAGAGTTCGTCGATTGCACGACCAGCCGCATGAACAGCCTCACGGGCTTGGGCTTGGCTGTCTTCCAGCGCATCAATTTGTGCCAAAACGCCTGCAAGAAAGTTATCTGAAACCGGGGCCGGGGCTTGGGCTTCCAACGCGTCGCCGCCAATGAGATCGCCAAAATCGAATGGGATCGGGGAAATGCCTTTGAGGGCCGCTTGGGTTTCAACCAGCAGGCGCAGAGACGGGTCTGCTGTCAGGAAGTCATCAGGATAGGCGCTGATCATTTTCTTCCCTAATCCCAACCCCGAAAGGTCCATTCAAAGTCTCGGCGCGGCAGAGCGAGGGCTCATTCGCGTTTCCAAGTTAAGCGATATTGGTTGCCATTTCCTAACGTCAAGGCGAATTGGCCGCAATAGGTCAGTCAGGGCTATCTAGTTTCGACCTGAGCTTTAAAAAAGCCAGTCTCAGGCGGGACTTAACCGTGCCCAAAGGCGTGCCGGTCTGCTCAGCAATCTCGCGGTGCGACAGGCCGTCGTAAAAGGCTTGATGCAAGAGTTGACGCTGTTCTTCGGGCAGATCGACAATCGCGGCGCGCACCAATTGGTCGCGCTCAGCCCCTGTTATCAGCGAATCCGCAGCGGGTGGTGCAGATGGCAAGAGAAGCGGGTCATTGGGGTCGAGCTCAGGCTTGGTCGTCCGGCGAATGGCATCAATGCGCTTATTGCGCGCCACCCGGAACAACCAGGTGGAGACCGAAGCTTGCGTGCGGTCGAACAGATCTGCCTTGCGCCAAACCGTGACCATCACATCTTGGGCCAGTTCTTCGGCGAGCGCATTGTCAGCACCCAGACGCATCAGATAGGCCTTCACCCGAGGGCCATAATAGGCGAACAACTCCCCATAAGCCGCTTTATCTTTGTGAATCGCGACCGCTTCCATCAGATCGGCAAAGCGATCTCGTTCCCCTTCACTCAAGGTCCCCGACGTCGCAGAGGCTTTGCCAGCGGCAGACCCCATCGGGCTCGCTTGGGGCTTGCGTGAAGAATTGTCCGAAGAAGACATGGGGTTTGGAAGCTACTTTCTACGGCGCTCTGTCTATCAAGGAAACCACGACGCGCCTACAACCCTTACCACGCAGGGCATGACAAAGTAAGGCAAAGGCAACAGTCTGTACTCGGGACGTTTTTTGGGGTGCTTCGCCCACAAAAGTGTGAGAAAAGCGATGCAATCGCTTAAAAGGACGCGGGCAAAGGTGCAAGGTGATCAACTTAAGGTACCCGTGAACCGACGTGCACAGAATGCAGCCTCCTCCACCTAGTGGATAAGCCAGCTCAAGATCGAGGAATGGAATGTGCGATGGATGATTTGAAGCGCCCCAAGGGCCTCGCGAGACGGGTCTCCTTATGGCTCTGCGGGCTCGTCTATCTGCTTGGCTCCCCCGCCACATTGAATGCGCAGACAGGCGCGGTTCAGATTGAGCCTGACGAGATCATCAATCTTTGGCCGGGCCCTGCACCGGGTGCACCAAATCCACTTCCCAAAGAAGAAATTGTCTTTCGGAACAATCCCTTCAACTTGGTCGACCGCGCAGCCCACAATGTGGCGACACCAAATCTCAGTCTATTTCGACCCAACAAGCCCAATGGGGCCGCCATTTTGATTATTCCAGGCGGCGGCTATTCCTGGGTGGTGATCGACAAGGAAGGCTATGAGGGGGCCAAGCGCTTCGCGGCTGTTGGCTACACCGTTTATGTCTTGCGCCATCGCTTACCCCATCAAGGCTGGGTGGCAGGGCCAGACACGCCCTTGCAAGACGCCCAACGTGCCATGCGTCTGATCCGTTCGCGGGCGGGCCAAGACGGCATCCAAGCCAACAAAGTCATGGTGATGGGCTTTTCCGCTGGCGGCCATGTCGCAGGCTCCCTCGCCCTCAAATTCGATCAAGTCATCACCCCGTCGCGAGATGGGGTCGATGCACTTTCGGCCAAGCCTGATCTGGCGGTCCTCATGTATCCGGTCGTGACCATGACAGAGCCGTTCCGTCACCTCAAATCACGCGAGAATATGATTGGGCTAACGCCCAGCCCTGCCGCCATAGCGGCTTATTCACTCGAGACGAACATGCGGGCAGACGCGCCGCCCCTATTCATCCTGCACGCCGAAGACGATCCAGCCGTGCCCGTTGAAAACGCGCTGCTGCTGCATGAGGCGGCACGGCGCAGCAAAGTTTCGGTCACCCTGCACCTGTTTGAAAAAGGCGGGCACGGCTTTGGCCTACGTGGAATCGCGGGCACGCCGCTGGCCCTATGGCCAGACTTGGTGCTGGCTTGGGCGCAAGATCACGGCTTCCCGAAACCTTAAACCCTAGGTCCCGCGCGATTTAGCCCCAGCATCCAGCACATCTGGTCGGCGCGGCTCCATGGTTGCCAAGTCCCAATCGTCGGGCACGAAGGCACGATAGGTTGGCTTTTGCACCGGATAGCCGCCGACTTCGCTTTCGCTATCAATGATCTTGCCACGCCCTTCGGCGATATCCGCCAAGATCCGCACATCGTGGGCGTCACGGTCCCAAGGACGCGCACCAACTTTGGTCAATAGGTCTGCCTCTAGGCCAGCAGCAGGGCTAATTTTCAAGCCAGCCGGCAGGTCGAGCGGCTGGGTGGCCAGATTGATTTTCGCAGCACCAGATGTGTAGCGGCCCATCTGTGGCAGGGTTTTGCCATTCATGTCTTGGGCAATATTATCCCGCATGAAGAGGTCGAGGTCGCCGTGGCCCCCCAGCATCACAAGCGGTAGGCCCGGTGTTGTATTGTGCCCACCGCGCATGGCATTGCCGATCACGGTCATCCGGCCATTCTGGAACGGCTGAGCGCCCCATTCATTGGCCATCAGATTGTAATGAATGGCGCGGTAGCCCGGATTATAAATGAGATTATTGATAATCGCACCATGCACACCGCCTTTGAACAAGGGGTTGCGTTCGACATTATGGGCATAGACGTTGCGATAAATCAGCACGTCATTGGCATTGTCGTGGATGAGTGAGCCTTTCGAATGCTCCCCCTTCGCATGGGTCGCATTAGCCAAGCTTTCGGCAATCAAATTGTTGGAATAGGTGATCTGGCGCGAGGTGCCTGCCCGCCATTCGGCCGGGGTTTTGCCAGTAAAGCGCGGGCCAGAGGCTGACAGATTTTCGTCCGTACCCCAGGTCAGGCTGCAGTGATCAACGATCACGTTGCGCGCACCAATGGTGGAGAAAGAATCAAAATCATTCCCGCTCATCTTCGGCTTACCAGCCTCACCGGCCCGCACGCGAATGTGGCGCATGATGACGTCAGAGGCCGCCACGTCCAAGCCGCCACGGATCAAGGTGATTCCGGGCGAGGGTGCCGTTTGGCCTGCAATGGTCAAAAACGACTCCGTAATCTTCAAGGTGGTGGCTTCCAGATCAATCACGCCACCCACTTCAAACACGATGATTCGAGGGCCCTTGGTCTCAATCGCTTGCTTGAAGGAACCAGGGCCGTCCTTGGCCAAAGTCGTGACGCGCAGGATCTGTCCACCCCGTCCGCCGACGGTGTTCGCAGCCCAACCCACAGCACCGGGGAATGCCTTAGCAGCAGCCGCGCTGGCAATGGTCTGCGCCATGCTGGGGCTGGCAATCAAACCCACAACTGCCGCTGAAGTCGCACCCAATAGCTGTCTGCGGTTCATGCCGCTTCTCCCCTGCTTCACGATCCAAACAGAAGATGGACCGTCGATTTTGTGTTGTTCATGCATATTGACACCGGTTTCCAAAATGCGCAATCATGAAAATCAAAGGACGAAAGCGCACATGTTTCAGACCCGCGACTCCGTGAAAGAGCCTTACAGCGCCACGCAAGCCAGCACGATAGCTGGCCAATTTCGGGCTGCGCGCTTGAGCCAAGCTGCCTTGTCAGAATTCCCGGGACCTTTGCCTCGCGCGCTGGATGAATCTTACTCAATTCAGGATGCCGCGATCGCCGATTGGCCAGACACATTGGTGGGCTGGAAGGTCGGGCGCATCTTGGGCGATCTGGTCGATGTGCATGGCACCGACCGTTTGATCGGGCCGATCTTTGCCGGATCGCTCCAACGAGCAGATGGTGAAGCCGAGCAAGATTTCGCGGCCATTTCTGGTGGCTTTTGTGCAGTTGAAGGCGAATATGTGTTTGAATTGGCCTTCGACGCAGAACCCGGCAAGACCAATTATGATGCAAGTTCGGCGCTGGCTCTGGTCGGCGAACTTTGGACCGGCATTGAAGTCGCCGGCAGCCCGCTTGCCACGATTAACGACCTTGGCCCTACCGTGGTGGTCTCCGATTTCGGCAATAATTGGGGCCTGATCCTTGGCAAGCCGGTTCAGAACTGGCGGGCACGGCTGGAAGAGCTGACATGTGCCGTCACGATCAATGGCGATGTGGTAGGCACGGGGATTGTGACGGCATTTCCAGGCGGCATTACCCAGTCTTTGGTCTTTGCGCTGAATTGTGCGGCAAGTCGTGGCCTGCCCTTAAAGCGTGGGATGTTGATCTCAACGGGTGCTGTCTCCGGCGTGCATGATGCCAAGCCCGGCGATCATGCGATTGCAGACTTTGGTCAGGATGGAAAAATTGCCTGCCACAGATTGGCCGCAGCCCAAACTTCAGGACAAAAATGATGTTTACTCGGCGCAATCTTTTGGCCACAGCAGGCCTTGCTTTGCCACTGGTTTCTGCCTGCCAACCCCACAGCGCAGGTGGCGTTTTGACCGCTTGTGACGTGCACCGCGACGGCTATCCAACTGTTACGGCCGTGAAGTGGTTGGGGGAAAATTTAGCGAAAGAAACCGGTGGTCGGTTGTCCATTCGCAGCTATCCTTCCGGCCAATTAGGTGCCGAGGATGATACGATTTCTTTGGCGCAATCAGGTGTGATCGACATTTGTCGCGCCAATGCGGCAGCCCTCAACAATGCCTTTCCACTGACCCAAGTGGTCTCCATGCCGTTTGTGATTGAGAATGATGACCATCTGCACCGCGTCCTCGATGGGGCAGTGGGTCAAGAAATCCTCGACGGCTTTCAAGCGCGCGATCTGATCGGCCTGGCCTCTTATGACGCTGGTGGTCGCTGTTTCTACAATACGCATCGGCCGATTGAGACGCCGAAGGATCTGCATGGCCTCAAAATTCGCGTGCCGCAATCGGATGTCTTTATCGATGCCGTCGGCGCGATGGGGGCCAACCCGACGCCTTTAAGCTTCAGTGCAGTTTATTCCTCGCTACAGAGCCGCTTGATCGATGGGGCGGAGAATAATTGGCCAACCTTTGAGACCGCGCGTCACCTCGAAGTAGCCCATTATTGGTCGCAAACCCAACATTCCTATTCGCCAGAATTCCTGATGATGTCCGCCAAAAGCTTTGGCCAGTTGAGCCAAAAGGACCAAGCCTTGGTTCGCGACCTTGCCAAGGCTTCTGTGGCCGTGATGCGGGAAGCTTGGGTGAAAACCGAAGCCGAGTCGCGCACCAAAGCCCTCGCAGCCGGGACCAAAATGGTGGAGGTCAATAAGGCAGCCTTCAAAGCCGTCTGCGACCCCATCAACGCCAAACGCCTTAGCAACCCCGATGTCGCGCGCCTTTTTGCGGCTGTCAGAGCGATGGTTTGACATGGAAAACGAACAAAATTCAGCTCCGCTTGGCCCTGTCAGCTTGTTAGACCGTCTGGCCAATGCCTGTAAAATTGTCGCCCTAACGGGCCTTGTCATCATCACCTTGGTGCAGGCTTGGCAGGTCTTTGCCCGCTATATTTTGAATAATTCGCCGGGGTGGACCGAGCCCGTTTCGGTCTTCTTCATGGGCATGACCGTGATGATGGCCGCCGCGGTTGGGGTCCGGGAAGGCACGCACTTTTCCTTCTCCAACATCCTCGACGCCATGCCTGCAGGCATCCAAGCCCTTGTTCGCAGATTGCTTCTCGCCCTCACCTTAGGCGTCGCGCTTTTGTTGGCCTATTGGGGCATGACTCTCGCTTTAGATAATTGGGATGTCAGCATGGCAGGTGCACCCATCCCAGCAGGCATTCGCTATGTGCCCTTTGCCATTGGTGCCAGCATCATGGCGCTGTTTGCGGCTGAGCGCCTCGTCGCGCGCCAGAAAAACTAAGGACGAAACTGATGGCTCTTGCGGCACTTTTCCTAGTCTTCGCCCTTCTTCTGGTTCTCGGCGCGCCCGTAGCGATTGCCTTGATCATTTCCACCATTAGTGCCGCTCTCGTGGCGGGCATCCCGCCGATCGTGGTTGGCCAACAAGCAGCAGCGGATATCTCGTCGGTCGGCCTTCTAGCCATCCCGCTGTTTGTATTCGCCGGTGAGTTGATGCTGAAGGGCGGCATTTCTGAGCGGATTATTGCGCTCGCCAGCGCCCTGGTTGGCCGTTTCCGGGGTGGCCTCGCCCAAGTCAGTGTTGTCGCCTCGACCTTGTTTGGCGGCGTGTCAGGCTCTGCCATTGCTGATATCTCAGCCGTTGGTGGCACCATGATCCCACAAATGGCCCAACGCGGCTATGACAAGGATTATGCGGTCAATGTGACGATTTCAGCGGCTCTCGTCGCGCTTTTGGTGCCGCCCTCGCACAATATGATCCTGTTTTCGGCTGCGGCTGGTGGTGGCATTTCGATCACGGCCCTCTTCTCAGCAGGGATTATTCCAGCCTTAATGCTGGCGCTCGCCGTCATGGCGACGGCCTATATTCTGGCGGTAAAGCGCGGCTATCAAGCCGAAGGCAAGGTGGGTGCGCGCGCACTTTTGACGACCTTCGTCACGGCCTTGCCAGCTTTGGTTCTGGTGTTGATTATCTTTGTGGGCATCAAGGCCGGGATTTTTACGGCAATTGAGAGCGCTTCAGTGGCCGTGGTCTATGCAGTCTTGGTGACGTTGATCGTCTATCGCAGCCTCAGCTGGAACGCCTTCGTCGATGCCGCCAAGGGGGCAGCCAAAACCACCGGCTCTGTCCTCTTTGTTATTGGTGCAGCCGGTGCCTTTGGCTGGATGATGGCCTATTTGCAAGTGCCCAGCCACGCGGTGGACGCCATGAAAGCGATTGCCCATGACAAGCTGACGGTCCTCGCCTTGATGGTGCTGTGCCTTTTGGTCTTGGGCACCTTCATGGATTTGGCGCCGCTAATCATCATTTCCACGCCCATCTTCCTGCCCGTGGCCAAGGCCTATCATATTGACCCGGTGCATTTTGGCGTCGTGCTGATCCTGTCCGCGGGCATTGGTCTGGTGACGCCACCTGTTGGCTCGGTGCTGTTCTTAGGCGCGTCGATTGGCAAGATCAGCGTGATGGAAGCCGTACGCGGCATGTGGCCCTTCTATCTGGCGGCACTCTTTGTTCTGGCTCTGGTGATGATCTTCCCGCAGCTGTCGCTGTGGCTGCCAGGCTTAGTGGCCTAATCCGCGAACCAGCGCGTTCAGCCAGACTTCTAGGTGGCTGATGCCATCTTGATCGGGGTCGAGTGCGGCATCGCGCGCATCATCTGGGTTGAGCTTGTACTGGATTTCCCACGCATCTGGTAAGCCATCCCCGTCCCTGTCTGGGCGCGGGTTGCCCGTCGCAAGCGCGGGCCAGCCGCCCACATCGGCTTGGGAATTGATGATCTGCCCGGTCCGGGCGCGCACATCTTGTACCGCGCGCGCATCGACGGTGTCGCGCACCAGCGAAGCCCCAGCCTTGGCCAAGACTTTTTCTTCCGCCTGCAAGGCAGGCTCTGCAACCAACCCGCCATTTTCAAACGGTGTGGCGGAGAAATAGCCCTCAAGCGGCCGCTTCAGACGGACAATGGCGGCGGTATCTGCGCCCACCCCATTCATGAAATTGCCCGAGAAATGTGCTTGCGCGCCGGGGGCTGACTCGACGAATGCCAAAGCGGATTTTGAGTTCGAGCCTTGACGGTAAGAATTGGCGCGGAAGCTATAGCGGCTGATGGCCGTGTCATCGACATTATAGCCGGAGCCGTCGCTGCCCCAATTGTAAAAGACGTTGTTCGTGAAGTCGAAGATCGGGCCTTTGGGGTCGAGCTTGGCGTCGGCGAAATTGCCAGGCCGTGGTAAGCGCGCGCGATGATGCGCCCAGAGATTATGGTGAAAGCTATAGCGAGACCCGGCCGACCCGCGCACGAGTGACCCATAGCCATGCGCGCCCTTAGAATGGACCGATTGGTCTAAGGATTCTGAGACGATGGACCATTGCACCGTCACAAGGTCCAATTGCCGTTCGCCTTGGGTCATTTGCTGCGAGACCGACAAAGTCTCATCCGTCGACCAAGAGGCCGAGCAATGATCGATGATGATGTTGCGGCCAGCGGTCAGCGAGATGGAATCGGTCTCAGTCTTAGAGATGTCGCCCGGCCGCACCCGGATGAAGCGCACGATGACTTCACTGGCAGAGACCAAAAGGGCGTGGCCTTTGAGCGTAATCCCGTCTCCCGGGGCCGTTTGGCCAGCGACGGTCACAAACGGATTGCGGATCACCAAAGGCGACTGAAGCTCAATCGTGCCACCCGTTTCAAACAGGATGATGCGCGGGCCTTTGGCTTCTATTGCGGCGCGCAGACTGCCCGGTCCTGCATCTGCCAGATTGGTCACCTTGATGACGCGCCCGCCGCGCCCGCCTTGGGTGAACGCGCCAAACCCTTCGGCACCGGGAAAAGCGCGCAGAGCTTGGGTAGGGGTTTGCGCGCTGGCGCTGGCAGCCAGAAGTAGGCTGGCCAAACCCAGCGACGAAAGCGTCCGGCCCATCAGCTACCCCATTGGATGAAAGGCACGGTCTGAAACAAAGCGCGCTCCACCCCGCGCGGATCAAATTCCACACGTGTCGTGGTGTCAAAGATCATCGTCTCCCGCCGCTTCAAACTGTGAAGCGGCCAAGATGGCAGGCCCTTGGTCTGAGGCGATCCCGTACGGGCCAGACTGACAAGGGCGGAGGAAAGCTCCCTACTCACCTTACGCGCCTCAGGGCCTGTGCCCGTCATGGGGCCAGAGGCGGCTAAGGTGCGGAAGGCATGAGGGATATCGAGTGTATGATAGGCCCCCCATTTACCGTCATCTTCCGGGCTTTTCAGATCAAAGCGGTACACCCAAGTCGGCGCGCCTTGGCGGGCGCGTGCATCAGCCTCTTCCACTTGCCCGCGCCAGGACCGTCCCGCCGTCGTTGCGGCGAAGAATAAGTCTGAGGCAGAGATGCCGGGATAGGCGGCCTGATAGGTCGCAATCACATGGGCTGGCGAAATATCGGTCCGCATGTGGGTGGCAAGCCAGCTCGGTAGCGCGTCAAAGCTCAGGCTAAAGGCGGCAGGATTTGATCGGCCAATCAGAGTGCGGGTCTCATTGGCCATATTGCCTAGGATCATTGGAATATGCGCCGACAGAGATGGCGCGTCTGGCCAGAATGGATGGCGTGGCAGATGGCGTTGATCCAACACCGGCCCAAAATAAAGCTTTTGGGTGGAATTGATAGGATCTGCTGTGTTTAAAGCCTCGATCAGGCGCGCCGTGGGTATAGTGAACACTTCGTGCGAGGAAACTTTCAAGGCGTCCAAAAACGCCTTTGCTCGTGCAGTAGCGTTAAGGGGGCCAGAGGCCGTCACCTGTTGACCACTCATGGTCGCGACCGCATGAAATAGACCAGAAGCCACAGGGGCGGCCATCAATGATGCAATCTTGGCCCCACCGCCCGATTGCCCAAACAGCATGACGCGGGATGGATCGCCGCCAAAGCGGGCAATATTGGCTTTCACCCAAGTGAGCGCCAGCACCAAGTCCCACTGCCCTGCATTGCCGCTATCTGGCGCAAGGTCTGGAAGAAGCTGGCCCAGATAGAGATAGCCAAAGGCATTGAGGCGGTGGTTGAGGGTGACGACCACCACATCTTCTTCTGCCGCCAAACCACTGCCATCGGTCAAAGGCGAGGAGCCAGAACCGGTATTGTAAGCCCCGCCATGGATATAGACCATGACTGGCTTCTTCGCGCGCGGATCAAGGCTGGCGGTCCAGACATTGAGGAACAAGCAATCTTCAGATTGGTTAGGTTCGCTGCCTGCCTGCGGACTGGCAGGACCATAATCGATGGCCTCCACAGGCTCTTGCCACGGCGTGGGTGGCTTAGGGGCTGCAAAGCGCGTGGTCGCGGTATCAGCACCATAGCGGACACCCTTGAACACATGCAGTCCTGCCTGCTTGCGCCCCCGCACGGGGCCAAAGGTCGTTTGGACCAGACTTTGCGCTTCATCCGCCCACAGGGTTTGAGGAAGCAGGCCTGTGAGCAAGCCACCGGCCAAGATCATGCGGCGCGACGTGGCACCACCAAGCGCGCCAACTTCAACGGCGGACATCGAGCCCGCCACCAGCCATGCCTTCAGTGACTTCCTGAAGATTGGTCAAGTTAAAGTCGCCGGGGATGGAGTGTTTGATCACTGCGGAGGCCACGGCAAATTCCAAACAGGCTTGAGGCCCATGCTGCGCCAAAAGGCCATGCAGCAGGCCGGCAGCAAAGGCATCACCCGCGCCGATGCGATCCACAACGCCTGCGAGCTCATGTTCTTTCGAGACAAAACGCTCGGTTCGGCTGACCAATTCGCCTTGCAAGCCTTGGTGGGTGACCGAGGCCAAAGTGCGCGTTGTGGCTGCGATCCAGTGCAGCCGTGGGAACACCTCAAAGGCGCGTTGCAAGGCGGCTTCCCGGTTTTCAAAGCGCTCACCCAAAATGAGTTCGACATCGCGCTCATTGATGAAAGCCAAGGTCGCATGCGAGAGGATTTGTTTCAGGATGGCAGGCCCATCGCCTGCCCAAGCGGCCCAAAGCTGGGCGCGATAATTGCCATCAAACGAGACTTTGACCCCGACTTGCGTCGCAGCTTCAACAAGGGCCAAAGCCGCCTTGGAGGCCTGTGGCCCTACGGCAGGGGTTACGCCAGAAACATGCAGCCATTCAGCCCCGGCTAGGACGTCGGCGGGGTTGGTGAGATCGGCAGCCGATTTTGCAAAGGCACTGTCAGCGCGGTCATACAGCACCGCAGACGGGCGGCTAACCGCGCCATGTGACAGGAAATAAAGTCCCATGCGGCCTTTGGTCTGACGAACCAGACTTGTGTCGACACCATGCTTTCGGATTTCGGCAATGGCGGCTTGGCCCAACTCATTGTCGGCCACCACACTCGCCATACGAGCCTGATTGCCGAGGCGGGCGAGGCAGACCGCGACATTGGCTTCTGCCCCGCCAATCGCCACGTCTAAGCTTGGGGTTTGCAACAGGCGCTCATGGCCCGGCCCACTGAGTCGGATCAGCAATTCCCCGAAACAAACGACTGATCCTGCCATCGACTTCTACCTTGCTAGCCACCCGCCATCGACGGGGATGACAGCTCCATTGAGGTAGTCTGACGCTTTTGACGCCAAAAAGACAGCCGTGCCGCCCAGATCAGAAGGCTCCCCCCAACGACCAGCGGGGATGCGCTTTAAAATGTCGCTGGAGCGTTCTTCGTCTGCCCGCAATTGGGCGGTATTGTCCGTCGCCATATAGCCGGGCGCGATGGCATTGATGTTGAGGCCTTTAGCCGCCCACTCACACGCCAACAGCTTGGTGATGCCAGCGATGCCGCTCTTGGATGCCGTATAAGACGGCACGCGAATGCCGCCTTGAAAGGACAACATTGAGGCGATGTTGATGATCTTGCCGCTGCCTTGGCCAATCATCACTTTACCGGCGGCTTGGCTCATGAAGAAGGCGGACTTGATGTTGACATTCATCACATCATCCCAGTCCTTCTCGGAGAAATCGACTGCATCCTGACGGCGAATGAGGCCTGCATTATTGACCAGAATGTCGAGACCGCCGAGACCCGACAGCGTCTCTGCCACAATGCGGTCCACAGGCTCAATGCTCATCAGATTGGCGTCAATATTGATGAAACGACGACCCAGCGCCGTTATCTTGGCACCCGTCTCGTCCGCAGGAACGATGCCAGCGGCGGCAATATCAGCCCCCGCTTCAGCCAAGGCCAAAGCGATACCCTGGCCGAGACCTGTGTTAGCACCCGTGACGAGCGCGACTTTGCCGGACAGGTTGAAAAAAGAAAGGCTCATGATCTTCTCCCCCGGCCTATTTCAACTGGCAGATGTCGCAGACCGCGAGGTCTGTATAGTCGAGGTTTTCCCCGCCCATTGCCCAGATGAAGGAATAATTGCGGGTACCCGAACCCATATGGATCGACCAAGGCGGCGAGATCACGGCCTCATCATTTTCCATGACGATATGGCGGATCTTATCCTCTTCCCCCATGAAGTGGAAAACCCGATCCTTCTCGCCCAAGCCGAAGTAGAAATAGACTTCTGAACGGCGGTCATGCAGGTGCGGCGGCATGGTGTTCCAGACGCTGCCGGTGTTGAGCTGGGTCAGACCTAACAATAGCTGACAGGACTTCACCGTCGCGGGCACGATATATTGGTAGATCACGCGCTCATTGGATTCGGCCAGCGATCCACGCTCGAGCGGTACAGCCGTCTCGATCGAGATTTTAGCGACTTCAAAGCGGGCATGGGCTGGGGTTGAGACCAGATAATATTTGGCAGGTGCATCAGCCGATTGCGACGCGAAGATCACATCTTTTGAGCCCATCGGCACATAGAGGCCGTCGCGCGGCTTAATCTCATGCGCCACGCCGTCGACATGGACGATCCCGACGCCCGCGCCGACATTGATCAGGCCTAGTTCGCGGCGTTCCAAGAAAGGATGACCAGCGGCAGAGGCAGGCTCGGTCTGATGTGGCAGCACAACTTGGGAATGGACGGGCATCGCGCCACCAACAACCATCCGCTCATTATGCGAATAATTCAGATGAATTTCATCGGCTTGGAACAAGCCCGTAACCACATAGCGGGCGCGCAGCGCGTCATTATCGGCCCCGGCCATCATGTCTGGATGGGTGGCGTGATAAACCTTGTCGAACATCTTTTTGGCCCTCCCAAGCCAGCGCCGTCACCATTATGGTAACCGGTGTCATATGAGACAAAGTCTTATACGGGAAGATTTCATCTGACAAGTGGGGCTGTGAGCGGGCAAGTGCGATTGCGGCGCTTAAGGCGCTTCAGGTGCCGCCGTTGATCCCCGCACAATGATCTCAGGCGAGAAGGTAATCAGCTTCTTCGCGGTCATGCCATCGGCGGTCTGGAGCAGCAAAGTCGCAGCCGCTGACCCCATCTCACGGATTGGCAACCGAACCGTGGTCAAAGCAGGCCAGAGCCTGCCGGCAATCGGGGTATCGTCAAAGCCGACAATGGAAATATCTTCAGGAATGCGAAACCCTGCCCGGCGCACGGCCACATAGGCCCCCGTCGCCATTTCATCATTACCCGCAAAAATGGCTTGGGGCGGATTTGGTTGGGCCAATAAGTGCTCTGCCGCAACAACCCCGCCTTCAAACGTATAGCCACCTTCTACCGCCATCTCTGGACGCAGCACGAGGCCCGTTTCCGCCAGCGCGCGCTCAAAACCAGCCCGGCGTTCATGGGTAGAACGGAAGCTCAAGGGACCGTGAATATGGGCGATGTTGCGATGACCAAGATCGGCTAAGTGCCGCCCTGCAGCCGCCCCACCATCGCCGTCCAAAGTGCGGATCATGCGCGACGGTGTATCCAGTTCTACCGACGCGATGCGCACATAATCGACATCAGCCTCATTTAGGGCCAGCGCCAAAGGTTCATCCTCCGACACTGAGGGCGGCAGGATCAGGCCAAAGGGCTTGTGCTGTTGAATGAAGGATTGGATGCGAGCGACATGATCGGGCTTCGACCGGTCACAGGGATGCAAGACCAATTGGAAGTCGGTGCCTTCCAGCGCATCCAAAATGCCGCGCTGAATGTTCACGACATATTGCGGGCTCGGATTGTCATAGACCAAGCCAACCAAAAAGCTCTTGCGGCGGGCTAGGGCGCGGGCTTGTGGGTCTGGCGTGAAACCCAGCTCGGCAATGACCGCCTTAATGGCGTCGCGGGTCTTCTGTTTCACAAAGGGTGATTCATTAATGACGCGAGAGACGGTCTTTTTTGAAACCTTGGCCAAGCGCGCCACATCATTGATCGTCGCCTTCCCGCGCAAAATGGCCTCTCCGCCAGCAACTTGCGTGCTGGACGATGGCTCTGCGTCTTCAGGGTCAGCTTCGTGTTTCACAAGAACCTCTGCATGCGTCTTTTCCTTTTAGCCTTGCCTCTCACCGCGCCGCAAGCAAGGCCCATCTGCATTGAGCCGCCCCCAGCACTGCAATCAAGTTTCATCCTGTGGTCAAATTAGGATTGACACCGGTGACATTTTCGAAAATGCTACCGGTAGCAAAAGACTGTCTGACGGGTCACTGCGCGCTGTTGCAGGAAACCCGAAAAGACGAAATAGGGGCAACGCCTCGAGGGGAGTTAACAATGTCACGGAAGATACGTCTTACCGCCGTTCTGATGATGGGTGTTGCCGCGGCAAGCCTCCAAGCAGGTCTCGTCCACGCGCAAACCGCAACGACCAGTGCAGGCGAAACTGAGAAGCAAGCTGAAGTTATCATCGTGCGCGGCTCTTTCCGCGAATCGTTGCGCTCGGCGATTGCAACCAAACGCGCTGAGATCGACATTGTCGACTCAATCAAAGCGGAAGACATCGGCAAATTCCCTGACAATAACTTGGCTGAATCCCTGCAGCGCATTCCAGGGGTCGCCATCGACCGCGAAGGCGGCGAAGGCAAGACCATCACCGTGCGGGGCTTGGGGCCTGATTTTACCCGTGTGCGCTTGAACGGCCTTGAAGCCATCTCGACCACCGGCGGCAAAGACAAGGACGGCGGCGCAAACCGCGGTCGCGGCTTTGACTTCAACGTCTTTGCATCGGAATTGTTCAACTCCTTGACCGTCCGCAAGTCGACTTCCGCAGAAATTGAAGAAGGTTCGCTGGGGGCAACCGTCGATCTGCGCACCGCACGCCCGTTTGACTACAAGGGCTTCACCATGGCTGGCTCGGTACAAGCGGGCTACAATGATCTGTCCGAAGACGTCGGCAAGCGCGGCACGTTCATGGTGTCGAACCGCTGGGCCGATGGCAAATTGGGCGCTTTGTTCTCGGTCGCTTATTCGACCAAGCAGAACTTCGAAGAAGGTCCGAACTCGGGTCGTTGGCAGAATGCGTATTCCGCAGCCAACGCTGGCCGTCTGCAATCCTATTCAACCGATGGCGGCCGGACTTTCCTGCCAATCACGCCTTGCACCACGGCAACCACCCGCGTTTGCAACACCACCGAAATCAACGCCACCAACCCGACTTTGACGGGTGAAGCCTTGGCAGTGACGCAAGCCATCTACCCGCGCTTCCTACGCACCTCCCAATTCGTCACCGATGCCGAGCGTTTGGGGGTCACGGGTTCGCTGCAATATCGCCCAACGGAGAATACCACCTTCAGCTTGGATATCTTGCATTCAGAATTTAGCGCAGACCGGATCGAATATAATCTCGAGCCAATCTCATTCTCGCGCAACACCGCCGGTGTGCCGCAGACCGATATCTATGACTACACGATCGACAGCCGCAAAGTGATCACCAAGGCGGCCTTTAATGACGTGGATATCCGCACCGAAATGCGCTTTGACGAGTTGAAGACCACCTTCAATCAAGTCAATTTCACCATTGACCAGCAGTTCAATGACAAATTCTCTGGCAAACTCTTGATCGGCAGCTCGCGCTCCTATCTCGACAATCCAGAGCAAACCACCTTCACGTTCGAATCCTACAATGTCCAAGGCTATAAATATGACCTGACGGACATGACCAAGCCGATCATCGACTTTGGTAAGAGCGCGACTGGCTGTAACATCGCCCAGGCCTGCTATTGGCAATATGCAGCAGCCTCGTCCACCACCGCTTCGACCAATGCCAATGGCGATGCGTCCTTGATCCGCCTGCGCCCACAAACGGTGGAAAACACCTACAATACCGGCGCGATGGACTTCAAATATGAGTGGAAGGACAATGTGCGTTTCAAGTTTGGTGGTTCGTTCAAGGTCTTCTCGTTTGAGACCCAAGAATGGCGCCGCTACACGACCTCTGACCAAACCTCAAACGAAGCTGCCGCTCCAGGCTCTGGCATCGTCACCGAGTTGAACGGCAATCTGGCCAATTATTCCCGTGCCGTCACGGTCGCCGGCTTGACCTATTTGGTCCCCGATCTGGATAAGATCCGCGCTAAGTTTAACTATAATTGTAACTGCACCAATCAATGGGGCCAGTTCACGGTCAATAAGATCAACAGCAATGCGCGGGCGAACAACCGCTCGGCTCAAGAAGAAGATACCGCCCTTTATCTGCAGTCTGACTTCCAGACCGAGCTGGCCTCCATGCCTGTTCGCGGCAATATCGGCGTGCGCTATGTCGGCACCTCGCAAACGGTGGACGGCTTCTTCTCACGCGGCGCAGTCTTGGAAAAAATCACGCTGAAGCGTTCTTATGAAGACTATTTGCCTGCGTTCAACTTGACGATTGAGCCGATGGAAAATGTCTTGGTACGCTTTGCGGCCGCCAAAGCCATGTCGCGGCCAACCTTGGCCAGCCTCTCACCTGCCGGTTCGATCAACACCACCAGCAACACGCTGTCGATCGGCAACCCGTACCTCGACCCGATCCGCGCCAACACCTATGACATGAGCATTGAATGGTATCCCAGCAAGGACACCTTGTTCACGGTCAGCCTGTTCAAGAAAGACCTGCAATCTTGGATCCAATCCTTGGTGCGCACCGTTCCGTTCGGCGAAACTGGCTATGATGTCTCGCTGCTCGATGGCACGGGCCAAAGCGCAGCCACCGCCTACACGGTGACTCAGCCGATCAATACGCAAGGCGGCGAGCTGCAAGGCTTTGAAGTCTCGGTCAATCAGCCGTTCAACTTCTTGCCAAGCTTCTTGTCGAACACTGGCATGATCTTGAACTACACGCAGGTGGAATCGACGATCAATTATGTGATCTCCTCGACTGCGACCACCACCACTTATGCCGCTTACAATCTGATTGGCATGTCGCCCAATTCCTACAACGCCACCCTTTATTATGAAGGCAAGCAATTGTCGGGTCGGGTGTCCTACTCCTATCGTGACGGCTATATTTCGGTGCTCTTGCCTGGATCGTCAGCTGATCTCTGGGGCAAAGAGGGTGTGAGCTCGTTGGATATGCAAATCTCCTACAAGCTCAACGACAAGATCACCTTCGTGCTGGAAGGCACCAATTTGACCGATGAGGCCCAAGACAGCCGCATCACTTACAACACGGCACAAGGCAATGTTGCCAACGATCTGTTGTTCGACGTCTCCAATTCGGGCCGCCAATTCTACTTTGGCGCACGGATGAAGTTCTAATCCAGTGGACCGCAGGGACCTGATCGGGGGCACGTTTGGGCTGATTGCCAGTTCAGCCGTGTCCCCGTCAGGTCTTTTGGCCGCCCCTCAAAAGGAAGGCCTCCTCTCGCCCCATGGTGCCGCGTGGCGCAAGCAGAAATGGGCGACAGGCTTTGATGGCCAAAGGCGTGCCGATCTTGGCAATGGCCGCTTTCTAAACCCCGTCTTCCCCGGCGACCATCCAGACCCCGCTCTGATCCGGGTCGGTGACACCTTCTATCTCACTTTCTCAAGTTTTGAGGCCTATCCAGGACTTGTCATCTGGCAGTCGAAAGACTTGGTAAATTGGGCCCCTGTCACCGCAGCCCTTAAGACCTATATTGGTTCAGTCTGGGCACCCGCACTGGCCCAGCATGATGGCCGCTTCTATCTCTATATTCCGGCCCGTACGTCAGATTATCGCTCCATCTTTGTCATCCATGCCGACCGCATCGAGGGGCCATGGAGCGAGCCGATTGATCTGAAACTCCCTGCCCATATTGATCCCGACCATGTGGCAGATGAGGCTGGGAAGCGCTGGCTGTTCTTGAGCGGTGGCGACCGTGTCGCACTGTCAGCCGATGGCCTTTCAACCGCCGGCCCTGTTGAACATGTCTATGACCCTTGGCGCTATCCTGACGACTGGACGGTTGAGAGCTTCTCCCCCGAGGGGCCAAAAATCACTAAGCGCGGCGCTTATTGGTATATGATTACCGCAGTCGGTGGCACGGCTGGCCCACCCACCGGCCATATGGTAATCGTTGCACGGGCGAAGGACTTGGGCGGCCCTTGGGAGGATTGCCCGCATAATCCAATCGTGCGGACTTGGTCTGCGGAAGAAAAATGGTGGTCGCGCGGCCATGCGACCTTGATCCAGGTGCCAGATGGGTCGTGGTGGATGGCCTATCATGGTTATGAGAATGGGTTTTGGACGTTGGGTCGGCAAATGCTGCTCGACCCCGTCCGCTGGACCAAGGATGGTTGGCCATTGGCTGCTGGCGGGGACCTGTCGCAACCTCTGCCAAAGCCCGTCAAGCGCCCCATAAGCCCGCATGGCAAGTCGCTCTCGGATGACTTTTCGGGCAATCATTTGGGCACGCGCTGGTCTTTCTATGAGCCAGCCCGAGACGAAGCCCGCCGCTTTCAAATCGGCCCGCAAGGTCTGCGACTAACGGCAAAAGGCACCAGTCCATCCAATTCCTCGCCCTTAAGCGTGATCGCGGGTGATTTGGCCTATGAGGTGGAGACGAAGATTACCTTGGAACCGGGGGCGGAAGCTGGCCTCCTCCTGTTTTACTCCAAGCGGCTTTATGCGGGCCTTGGCTTTGACGGCAACGGCCTGATCATGCACCGCTATGGCCGCCAACGCCGGTCCCGCGCGCCAGTTGGCCTTGCCCAAACGCTCTTCCTGCGTCTCCGCAATGACCGCCATATTGTGACCATCCACCATAGTCTCGACGGCAAGGCTTGGACGAAATTCCAAGTCCAGATGGAAGTCTCTGGCTATCATCACAATACCGATGGCGACTTTTTAAGCTTGAAGCCTGCCCTTTACGTCAGCGGCACGGGTGCCGCCAATTTCCATCATTTCACCTATCGCGGACTGCCAACCTGATCATGACCTTTATGCCCCGCCCTTCTGCCTCTGCTTTAAGCCTGCATCCCGACCGCCTCTTTTCCTCGGACGCCACCCAACGCCAGATGGCGCGTAAGCTGTATGAGACTGTCAAAGACCTGCCGATCATCAGCCCGCACGGCCATACCGATCCCTCTTGGTTTGCGACCAATGCGCCCTTTACCAATCCAGCAGAGCTTCTGATTACGCCCGACCATTATGTGTTTCGCATGCTCTACAGCCAAGGCATGCCGATGGAGCGCTTAGGCGTGCCGCGGGCCGATGGTGGCTGGACCGAGACAGACCCGCGCAAGATTTGGCGTCTATTTGCTGAAAACTATTGGCGCTTCCGCGGCACCCCATCGCGCCTCTGGCATGACTGGGTCTATTCACACGTCTTTGGCCTAACAGTCCGCCTAGGCCCAGATACAGCCGACCACTATTACGATGTGATGGCTGAGAAGCTTGCCCAAGACGACTTCCTGCCGCGCGCTTTGTTTGAGCGCTTCAACATCGAAGTCATCGCCACAACCGAAAGCCCGCTCGACCTGTTGGAGCATCACCAAGCGATCGGCAGCTCTGGCTGGAAAGGCCGCGTCATCACGGCCTTCCGCCCCGACCCTGTGCTCGACCCGGACTATGAGGGCTTTGTCGATAATCTGCGCACCTTGTCAGAGATCACAGGCCAAGACGCGTTGACTTATGCGGGTTATCTCGCAGCCCTTCGCGACCGCCGCGCCTATTTCAGAGCCCATGGCGCGACCTCTACCGATCATGGCCATCCGACAGCAAAGACCGCGTGCCTGAGTGAGGAGGAGGCGACCACCCTGTTCGCGCGAGTGACCCAGGGGGTCGTGTCCGCAGACTACGCTGAAACCTTCCGCGCCCATATGTTGGTCGAAATGGCGGGCATGAGCCTTGAAGACGGTCTCGTCATGCAAATCCATCCGGGCAGCTATCGCAACCATAATGCGGGCGTCTTTACCCGCTTTGGTCGCGATAAGGGCAGCGATATTCCAACCCGCACCGATTATGTCCGCGACTTAAAGCCCTTGCTGGATCGCTATGGGAATGATCCGCGCCTATCGGTCATTGTCTTTACCTTGGACGAAAGCACTTATGCCCGCGAACTGGCCCCACTGGCAGGGCATTACCCTGCCTTGAAACTTGGGCCTGCTTGGTGGTTTCATGATAGCCCCGAAGGCATGCGGCGCTTCCGAGAGATGACGACCGAGACCGCAGGCTTTTACAACACCGTCGGCTTTAACGACGATACGCGGGCCTTCCTGTCCATTCCCGCGCGCCACGATGTTGCTCGCCGCATGGATTGTGCGTGGCTGGCGCAATTGGTGTCTGACCATCGTCTAGAGGCCGATGAGGCGGCTGAAATTGCCTATGACCTCGCCTATCGGCTCGCCAAAGAAGCCTATCGGTTGTGAGATGACGCGGCTTTCAGACACCCATCTCCCACAGGGCCTAGAAGGGCCTGCCTATGATCGACGGGCGGTGCGCGTGGGCCAAGTGCATCTGGGTGTCGGCGCATTCCACCGTGCGCATCAAGCAGTCTATACCGAAGCTTGCCTGACAGCGGGCGACCTGCGTTGGGGGATTGTGGGCGCGAGCTTGCGCAGCCCACAAGTGGCTGAACAGCTTAATCCGCAAGATGGGCTTTTTACCTGCCTCGTCCGCGAAGGTGCCGAAAGCCGGGCAAGCATCATCGGCGCGATCCAAAAAATCCTTGTCGCACCACAGAATCCCACTGCCTTGGTCGAGGCCATGGCCGCACCGGACGTCCATATCGTGACGCTGACAATTACCGAAAAAGGCTATCACCTTGATCCGGCCACTGGGGCGCTTCAGATGCAGGACAAGGCCATTGCCGCCGATTTCGCGCGACCAGATGCGCCCGCCACGGCCCCCGGTCTGTTGGTCGCAGCCTTAGCAGCCCGCAAGGTGCGTGGTATGAGCCCCTTCACCGCTCTGTCCTGCGATAATCTGCCTGACAATGGCGGCAGACTGAAACAAGCGGTGCTGGACTTTGCCCGCGCGCAAGACCCCGCCCTCGCCGATTGGATCGAGCGCTACGGCGCGTTCCCCGCCAGCATGGTTGACCGCATCGTTCCGGCCACCACGTCTGACGATCTTGCCCAGTTTGAAGCGCGCTTTGGCGTCCAAGATTTGGGCTTGGTCAAAACAGAACCCTTCTCGCAATGGGTGATTGAGGATCAGTTTGCGGGAGAACGACCGCAGTGGGAATTGGCCGGTGCGCAATTCACAGATGACGTCGCACCTTGGGAAATGGCCAAGCTGCGCCTGTTAAATGGCGCACACTCTGCCCTTGCCTATCTCGGCAATTTGGCGGGCTACCAAACCGTCGATCAAACCATGGCCAATCCCGCCTTTGAGCGTTTTGTTGACCGTCTCCAAGATGAAGCACAAAGCACACTGACCCCGCCACCTGGCCTTAAGTTGGCGGCCTATCGCAGCGACCTAAAGCAGCGGTTTAAGAATGCCGCTTTGATGCATAAGACCTATCAGATCGCCATGGATGGCTCGCAAAAATTGCCGCAACGCTTGTTGGCAACGATTGAAGCGAGAATATCGCGCGGGCAAGACTTTGCCTGCCTCGCGCTCGGCGTGGCAGGCTGGATGCGCTGGCAAGCGGGCGTCGACGAACAGGACCAGCCCTTTGAGGTGCAAGACCCCTTGGCGGCCAAAACAAGGGCGCTTTATCACAAGGGCCAAACCGGGTTTGAAAAGGCTGCAAGCCTATGCTCCCTTGAGGCCGTCTTTGGCCCAAAACTGCCTAGTGATCCCCGTTTTGTAGACGCGGTCGGCGCAGCGCTAGACGCACTCCTAAAACATGGCGCATGCGCAACTGTTGAAGCCCTTGTCCAGAAAGAAGCTGCGCGATGAAAGTCTTACGCCTGACGGATGCCGATGATGTCGGCATTGCCTTAGCGCCCTTGGCGGCAGGTGACGCACTGGGCCTTGGCGATATCTGCGCGCTTGAACCCATTGCCGCTGGCCACAAAGTCGCGTTGCGCCGGATTGAGGCAGGTAAGGCCATCGTTAAATATGGGGCCATCATCGGCCAAGCCTTGCAAAACATGGAGGCCGGTGCCCATGTCCACAGCCACAATCTGGGCTTTGTCGCGAGCAGCCAAGAAGCGATAATCGGGAGTGACTTAAAGGCCGGCCCGCCCGTCGTGACCCCGCGCAGCTTTGAGGGCTATCATCGTCCTGATGGCCAAGTCGGCACGCGCAATTATATCGGGGTTCTGACTTCGGTGAATTGCTCAGCGACGGTAGCCAAACGCATTGCCGCGTTTTTCCATGAAGACCGCATGGCAGAGTTCGTCCATGTCGATGGCGTCGCGGCCTTCACCCACACAACTGGCTGCGGCACCGCCAGCACGGGGGACGGGGTTGAAAATCTTCAGCGCACCTTGGCCGGCTATGCCCGCCATGCCAATTTCCATTCCGTCGTCATCATCGGGCTGGGGTGCGAGGTCAATCAGTTAGTCAGACTGGTCCAAGACATGGGCCTGACCCGCTCAGACCGCCTGCAAACCTTCACCATTCAAGACGTCGGCGGCACCGCCAGAGCCATCGAGCATGGGCGCGGACTGGTGCAAGAGCTGGTGCAAGAAGCCAATCACGCCCGCCGCACGACCGCCCCTGTCAGCGCCTTGACCCTTGGCCTACAATGCGGCGGGTCAGACGGTTGGTCTGGCGTGACGGCAAACCCGGCCTTAGGCGCTGCCAGCGACCTGTTGGTGGCCCATGGCGGCACCGCCATCCTGTCTGAAACGCCAGAAATCTATGGTGCGGAATATCTTCTGCTCCAACGTGCGAAGAATGCCGAAGTCGCGCAAGCCCTGAAGGACCGATTGGCTTGGTGGGAAGATTATGTCGGCAAGCATGGGGCCAGCCTCGATAACAACCCCTCACCCGGCAATAAGGCAGGCGGCCTCACCACCATATTGGAAAAGTCTTTGGGCGCGGTAGCCAAAAGTGGTTCCACGCCGCTCAATGCCGTTTATCGCTATGGGCAAGCCATCACCGAAAAGGGCTTTGTCTTCATGGATAGCCCCGGCTATGACCCCTGCAGTGCAACAGGCCAGATTGCTTCTGGCGCAAACCTGATCGCCTTTACCACCGGGCGCGGCAGCGTGTTTGGCTCTAAACCCAGCCCATGCTTGAAACTGGCCTCCAACCAAGCCCTCGCCCGCCATATGGATGAGGATATGGATATTGATTGCTCGCCCATCCTATCGGGCGAAAGCATTGAGGCTGCAGGCGCACGCATTTTTGAAGCGTTGATCGAAACCGCCTCTGGCAAGCTTACCCAGTCAGAAGCCTTGGGCCTTGGTGACGAAGAATTCGTGCCGTGGCAAATTGGGGCGTTTCTTTAGAGGTCGCAGGCTCCATCGTTTCTATCGAAACGAATCCTGCTCTAGTTTTTAAAGGCCGCAGGCTCCATCGTTTCTGTCGAAACGAATCCTGCTCTCGTTTTTAGAGGTCGCAGGCTCCATCGTTTCTGTCGAAACGAATCCTGCTCTCGTTTTTAGAGGTCGCAGGCTCCATCGTTTCTGTCGAAACGAATCCTGCTCTAGCCAATCAACGGATATTCCGCCTCAACCCCATAAAGGTTTGAGCCCTTTTTCGTGATGTGGCTGGCGTACAAGTAAAAGCGGTCAGCCGTCCATGGCCCTGCTTTGAACAAATTATGGCGGGCTTGATAGGCAACGACCGCCTCCAAACTATGGCCATCTTGCAGATAGCACGTGGTGACATGGGGGGTGTAAGCGCGGGTATCGGGGTCTAGACCCACTTGTCGACAAGCCCGTTCACACGCCCGTTGCAAGTGGTTCAACGCCTCATTTGGGCCGACGCCCATCCAAGCCGCATGGGGCTTTGAATTGCCGAAGAAGCCAGAGCCCTGCAGTGCCAATTCAAAGGGTGCGACGCGGATATCGGCCAAAGCCAAATCTAAGTCGGTGGCTTGGGCTTCATCTACCTCGCCAACAAAGCGCAAGGTGATATGCAAATTATCCCGCTTGCTCCATGAGGCCCGCTCCAGCCCGCTTTGGGTTTTCTGCACGGCGTCAGCAATCGCGTCGGGCAAGGGCAAGGCAACAAAGAGGCGCAGCATGGAATTAGCTGATCTTAGGGGCAGGGATTGGGGATGGTCGAGTGCAGGGTCTCGACAGCGGCCTCAAGCTCTGGCGTCCAAGGCTTGTCGAACGCATCAATCGCATGGCTCAATTGGTCCATCGTCGTCGCCCCGATAATGACCGACGTCATGAATTCCCGCGTGGCGCAGAACTTCAGCGCCAATTGCACCGGTGTCATGTCATGGGCGGCAGCCAATTCCATATAGGACTTGATCGCAGGCTCTGCCCCCGGCCCCTGATAACGCTGACCGCGCTCAAACAAGGTCGTGCGGGCACCGGGCGGACGCGCGCCGCCCAGATATTTGCCAGTCAAATAGCCCTGCGCCAAAGGCGAATAGGCCAGTAGGCCAACATTTTCGCGCATGGAAACTTCGGCAAGGCCGGTTTCAAACGTGCGATTGACGAGATTATAGGCGTTCTGGATGGTTGCGATGCGCGGGAGACCATTGCACTCGGCCTCTTCGACAAAGCGCATCACGCCCCAAGCGGTCTCGTTCGACACGCCAATATGGCGGATCGCACCCTTCTGGACCCAAGGGTCTAGAGCGGCCAACACCTCTTCAAAGGCGGTATAGTCATCCTTGTAATCGCGATAGCTCCAGCCGCCGAACATGTTCACGCGGCGGTCGGGCCAATGGATCTGATAGAGGTCGAGATAGTCGGTCTGCAGGCGCTTCAGGCTCTTCTCAATCGCTTCATCGATGTTGGCCTTATTGACGCGGGAGCCTTCGCCCGAGTCGCGGAACCAATTCATCGGCGAGCGGCCAGCCACTTTCGAAGCCAAGAAAATCTTATCGCGGGTGCCGCGTGCCTTCATCCAGGTACCAATGATCCGCTCAGTCGCGCCGCTGGTTTCTGGGCGCGGAGGAATGGCGTAAAGCTCTGCCGTGTCAAAGAAATTGATACCGCGCTCAAAAGCATAGTCCATTTGGGCATGGCCTTCGGCTTCGGTATTTTGCTCGCCATAGGTCATGGTGCCGAGGCAAATCAGCGGGACGGACTGGCCAGTGCGGCCGAGAGGTTTCATGATCATGGCGTGAGTTCCTTGTAGCGGCGAGCAGGGTTTAGGGGCGCTTGGGCTTTAGACCAAATGATTTTGCCACAAAGGGCACAAGGCGGGCAGCAATCCGGTCGGCCCCCACAGGGTTTGGATGGATGCCATCGGCTTGGTTGAGCGTCGGGTTAAGGGCCACGCCTTCCAACACAAAGGGGTCGAGCGGGATGTTATGTTTGCGGGCAAGACTTGGGTAAATGGCGTCAAACCGCGCCCGATAATCCGCCCCCCAATTGCTGGGTGCCCGCATGCCGAGCAGTGCGACTTTCAAGCCGCGTGCCTTTGCCCGCGCGATCATTGCATCAATATTCTTCTTGGCGTCTTCCGGGCTGCGCCCTTGCAGCATGTCATTGGCCCCAATCGCCAAGAGCACGGCGTCCGTCCCGCGCGGCACGGCGAAATCAAACCGCGCGAGAGCCCCTGCCGTCGTGTCGCCGGACAGGCCGGCATTGGCGATACGCAATTCATAGCCCGCGGTCTTTAAACGCGCCTCAAGACGGGCCGGAAAGGCTTCGCTGCGCTTCACGCCCAGCCCTGCCGTCAAGGAATCGCCAAAAGCGACAATGGTAAAGGGCTTGGGTCGCGCCGCTTTGCCGGCTTGAGCGGCAGCCTCCTTGCCCGTCAGCACCATTGCAGCGCTGAGGGTCACAAAAGCTCGACGGGTGGTGAAAAACGGTGGCAAGTGCAACATGACGCTTATTTAAGCCTTCGCACCCATTGCGACAGCCCCTTTCTAGATTATGTGCAGTCTATGACCCAAAATGATATTGTCCTCTCGCTTCACAACGTAACCCTGTCGCTGCCCGGCGCGGACGGCCCCGTCCATATCCTCAAAGGGATCGATGGCGAGATAAGGGCTGGCGAGATTGTGGCGATCACTGGCCGATCAGGCTCTGGCAAGTCCAGCCTGTTGGCGGTCTCAACCGGGTTGGAGCCTGCCAGTGGTGGCTCGGTCAAGCTGTTGGGCACTGAGCTTGTTGGTCTGAATGAAGACCAATTGGCCGCCGTGCGGCGCGGACGCATTGGCATTGTGTTTCAAGCCTTCCACCTCCTGCCCAATATGACGGCGCTGGAGAATGTCGCGACCGCGCTGGAGACCGCCGACATTTCAACCGGCAAGACGGCGCGCGACGCGGCCGCTGCCGCGCTGGAGAAAGTGGGCCTCAGCCATCGGCTCAAACATTATCCAAGCCAGTTGTCGGGTGGCGAACAACAGCGCGTCGCCGTGGCGCGTGCCACCGTGATCCAACCCAAATTGATCTTTGCAGATGAGCCGACCGGCAATCTGGACCAAGCCGCCGGCCAATCGGTTCGTGACCTGTTATTTGATGCCGCGCGCAGCCAAGGCGCGGCTTTGGTACTGGTCACCCATGAAGCCAGCCTCGCTGCCGCTTGCGACCGGATTGTGCGCCTTGAAGATGGGAAGGTCGCTTCGTGACGCGCTGGTCCTATGCGTTCAACATTGCGGTGGCAGAGCTGCGCAGCGGCATTAAAGGGTTCCGCCTGTTTCTCGTCTGTCTGGCCATTGGCGTCGCCGCGATTGCCGCAGCGGGCAGTATGGCCCAAGCCTTTCGATCCGGCTTGGATGCTGAGCAACGGCGCATTTTAGGTGGCGACTTTGTCCTAAACTTGCGGCAGCGCACGCCAAGCCCAGAACAACTCACCTTCTTCAATGCGCGCGGCACCACATCATTGGCTATTGATAGCAATACGATGGGGACGTCCGGTGAGGTTAGGCGACTGATCCAATTACGCGCGGTCGATCAAGTCCACCCGCTTGAGGGCAGTGTCACCCTAGCCCCACAACAGCCTTTGCAGGGCCTGTTGGCTGAAAAAAATGGTGTCTGGGGTGCCGTCGCCGAACAGGCCTTGCTGGATGCGTTCAAGCTGAAAGTGGGCGATGAGATCGCGCTTCCTTATGGCAAGGTACAAATCCGCGCGGTCTTGTTGAAAGAACCAGATGCGCTCGGTCGCGGCTTCGCCTTTTCGCCGCGACTGATGGTGTCCACGGCGGCGCTTAAGCCCCTCAATCTCGCCCAACCCGGCGCCCTTTTTTCCTCGGCACTTCGGGTGAAGCTGAAAGATGCAGTTGCGGCGCCCGCCACCAAGGCCGCCTTCGACAAGGCTTTTCCGGCTGATAAAGCTTCCTTGCGGGATAAGTCTCGCTCGGCGGAAGGGTTTGATCGCGCACTCGACCGGGTTGAACTCTTTCTGTCGTGCGTTGGCTTTGCCGCCCTTTTGGCCGGGGGCTTAGGCGTAGCTGGTGCCGTACGCGGGCATTTACAAACCCGGCGCGGCTCGATCGCCATTCTTAAAGCCATGGGTGCATCAGGCGGGGATGTACGTCTGGCCTATGGCCTACAGATTTTGTGCTTGGCACTTTTGGGTGCCCTCTTGGGTGTCGTGATCGGCGGGGCCGCGCCCTTCTTGACGTCTTGGGCTTATGGTAGTGCCCTGCCCATCCCGATTGAGCTGACCTTGTTTCCAAAGCCTTTGGCCTCTGCCGCTGGGATTGGCCTGTTGTGTGCTTTTGCCTTTGCCGCGCCCCCCTTGGGTGCCGCACGCGCGACACCGCCTTCCCATTTGCTGCGCGGTGGCGTTGGCGATAGCCCGACGCCCATCGTGGAGCGTATCGCGGCCATGATTGGCCTTGTGGCGCTCGCAAGCCTGTTCGCGCTGACGAGCCCCGATCCCGTGATGGCAATCTTATTGGCGATTGGCGCAGGTCTTGGCTGGCTGGCTTTCTATGGCTTAGGAAAAGCTGCACAAGTTATCGCCCATCGCGCCCCTCGACCTGGTGGGGCTTGGGGATTGGGGCTTGCAGCTCTCGGCGGTCCTGGTTCGCTTGCCCCCGCTGCGGCACCTGCTTTGGGTCTAGGCCTCGCCCTGCTGGTAGCGCTCGGGCAAATCCAGTCCAATTTGGTCGCGCAAGTGCGCGATACCGCCCCCGCTAAGGCCCCCAGCGTGGCTTATACCGAGATCCCCGATCTGAAGGCGCTTGAGTTCGACGCCTTGGTCAAAGCGACCGTTCCCCGTCTGAAACCAGAGGATTACGCGCGCACGCCCGTCATGACGATCCGGGTGATCTCGCTCAATGGTCAAGAGATCGATGTCGAGAAGGTCAAGCCGTCCGAGCGCTGGTTTGTTGAACAAGAAATCGGCTCCACCTGGCAGGCCAAGCAGCCGGAAGGTGCGAAGTTGACGGCAGGTACGTGGTGGCCTGTGGACTATAATGATCCGTTTGAGGCCAAAGTCAGCCTTGAGTCCGAAGCCGCCGAAGGCATTGGGGCCAAAGTTGGTGATACGATTGGCATCTTGGTCTCGGGACGCGAGATTGAGGCCAAAGTTGAAAACCTGCGCGAAGTCGATTGGGGTGGCTTTGGCGCGAACTTCGCTGTCGTCTTCGCCCCCGGTGCCTTTGAAGGCGCACAATTCCGCCACTTCGCCATAGCGCGTCTTTCACGAGACGAAGAGGCGCAAATGACCAAGGCGATGGCCAAGGATTTTCCCGCCGTCGGCATTGTGCGCGTGCGCGATGCTTTGGCCGCGGCGGGCGATTTGTTTGAAAGCCTCGCCATCGCCATTCAGGCGATTGCCGCTGTCGCTCTGGCCGCAGGTGGCGCTGCTGTCGCCGGGGCCTTGGCGGCGGGCAGTCGCAGGCGGCTCTATGAAGCGGCGATCCTGAAAAGCCTTGGGGCCAGTCGGGCTCGCATTGTCGGCGCGATGGCGATTGAACAGGCCTGTGCGGGCTTGATTGCGGCGCTGATTGGTGCAGGCCTTGGCCTAGGTGCCGCCTATGTAATCGTCATCCAGGTGTTGGAGGCCGACTGGTTACTGAATCTAGGCTTGGTTGGTTCCATTGTCGGCGGCGCGGTTACGGTCTTCGCGCTGGCTGGCGTGGCGATTGGCTTTGCCGCCCTTGGCCGTCCGCCCTACCGAGTGCTCTCGGCAGCAGCCGAATTCGGCTAGGTGCGCAAAGTTTCAATTAGGCGCCGAGCGCTTGAAGCTGGCCGCCTTGGCTTTTGAGCCAAGCACGGGCTGGCTTCCAGTCGGGCATGAGGCGCGTCACATGGGCCCAGAAGGCGGGCGAGTGATTGAGTTCCAGCAAATGCGCCATCTCATGGGCGACGACATATTCGAACACTTTTGGCGGGGCACCAATCAAACGCCATGACAGCATGATATCGCCGCGCGAGGTACACGACCCCCAGCGGGACCGCGTGTCGCGCAGCGCAATGGAGGTCGCTTCCTTGCCAAGGCGTGGGGCAAAAACGTCCGCATAATTCACGGCATCCGATTGCGCAAAAGCTTTGAGGGCCACGGCGACCCGCGCACTAAAACGGGCGGGTGTGGCGGCAATCACCAAACGCGGTTCAACCCCATCTTGAAAAACCGGTGCCCCACGTCCGGCCACGCGCACCAATTGGGTGGGACGACCGCGAAACAGAATCTCACCCCCTTCAACAAAGGGCGCTGGTGCGGGCAGCGCATCCAAGCGCGCCTCGATCCAAGCAGCATTCTCTTGCACAAAGCCTAAGGCCTGCTTTTGGGAGACGCGCAACGGGCCACTCACCACCAAGCGCCGCTTGATTGGGTCGACGCGCATCGTCAAGCGCTTGGCACCACGACGGCCGGTAAAGCAGGCTTCAACACTGCGCCCAGATGGCAGGCTTAATTGGGCTAGCTTTGCCACCATGCCTCTGCCGCCCTTAGTTTGGCGTGACAGGAGCCCCGGACACGGGCGAACGCGAACCGTCAGCGGGCTTGTTTTCCGCGCGGCGCGTCGTGATTGCAGGGGTGCGCTTTGGCAGGCCAGCGGTCAGCAATTCATAGGCGCGCTTCAACTGATAATCCTCGGTTTCCTTCCAGCCGACAGGTGGCATTTCCGCAGGCATGTGCGGGGGCTTGCGCTTGACGCCACTTTCATTGTCGAGCGCATGGGGAAGATCTTCCTCACCTTGGAACAGCGCCTTACGCTCTTTCAATTGCTCTTCGGTGATGCGTACGGCGCTGATCTCAATATCGGGTTCAATGCCCGCACCTTGGATCGAGCGACCCGCTGGGGTGTAATATTTGGACGTCGTCAGACGCAACGCACCATCCCGACCATTGCGCAAGGGAATGACCGTCTGGACAGAGCCCTTGCCGAAGGACGCGGTCCCAACAATCGTCGCACGACCGCGATCCTGCAACGCACCGGCAACAATTTCAGATGCAGAAGCCGTGCCTTCATTGATCAAGACCACCATCGGCACACCGGCCAAACGCTCACCTGGCGTGCCATAATAGCGCTGGATATCGTCAGCGCGGCGACCACGGGTGGAGACGACTTCGCCGCGATCCATAAAGACATCCGTCACTTCAATCGCTTGATCCAAAAGACCACCGCCATTATTGCGCATGTCGAGCACAATACCCTTTAGGCGGCCACCCAATTGGCGCTGGATGTCGTCAATTGCTTTGTTGAGCCCTTCCGACGTGCGCTCATTCACAAAGGTGGAGATACGGATATAGCCGTAATCGCCTTGAATCTTGCTGGTCACAGGCTTCAGCACGATGGTCTCGCGCATCACTTTGGCAACGAACGGCTCTTGGCCCTCGCGCGCAACCGTGACGTCAATCGAGGTTCCAACGGGGCCGCGCATTTTCTTTACAGCTTCATCGAGTGGCAAGCCAAGGATTGACGCGCCATCCACCGCTATCAGCTTATCGCCAGCCTTGATGCCTGCGCGGACAGCCGGGCTATCATCCATCGGCGAGATCACTTTCACCGCGCCGTCTTCGCTGGTCACTTCAATGCCGATACCGCCATATTCACCCTTGGTGGAGACCTGCATATTATTGAAGGCTTCAGCGTCAAGAAAGCTCGAATGCGGGTCGAGGGATTGCAGCATGCCATCAATGGCGGCAGCCACCAATTTATCGTCCTTAGTCGGCACAACATAATCGGTGCGCACGCGCGCCATCACATCGGCGAAAATCTCTAACTGACGCAGCGTGTCCTCACCCTTTGCCGCAGGTGCCGCATTGTCCGGGCGCCCACCAGCCGACCACGCAACCGCCGTAGCGCCCAAAGCGGCACCCAGTCCCAATGTCCCGGCCAAGACTGGCGCAATCCACCAGCGCTGTGTCTTTTGGGAATCTGTCATAAGCGGCTACTCCGAGTGGCTAAGGCCATGAGATCTTCAACAAACTTGTATCGTCTATATAGTTCAAGCAAAGTGGTTAAGCACCACCTACCACAGTTGATTGCGGTGATTTAATCTACAGTCGGACCACCGTAAACAGGCGCACTTACGTGCCGTTTGGCCTCTTAAGCCACAGATTGGGGTTTTGCGGTGTGCTTTGCTTGCGCACTTCCATATAAAGATCGGGCACAATGCGACTATCCGTCGCCATTTCACCAATCGGTTCGCCTGCTAAAACTTCTTGGCCAGCCTCGGCATAAATCGTCGCCATGCCAGCTAAAACAATGTGATAGCCGTTTCCAACATTCAAAATCATCACCCGTCCATACGAACGGAAGGGGCCCGCAAACTCTACTTCGCCATCATAGGGGGACACGACTTGCGCCGAACGACGGGTTCGGATGGTGATGCCTTCGGACCGCCCGCCACTTTCCAATGCAGCCCCAAACCCTGTGACAACTTGGCCATTAGCCGGATAGGACACTGTGCCCATCGCACGGTCAAAACCGCGCGCGAAGTCGGAGCCGTCCTGTTGTTGCTGGGGGTCAAGTCCCGGGACCGAGCCGCCGAGCCGGATCACCAAGTCACGCAAATCATTGGCGCGCCGCACAATCTCAGAAATCCGCGCCCGCTCTGTGTCGGCATCGCGCATGATACGGGCCTGCACCATGCGTCGTTCTTGGATCAAGGAACCGATCGTCTGACGCGCGATCATCAAACGGGTGTTGCTGTCACGGTAGCTGGTATTTTGCATCAGGATCGACTCGCGAAGACCCTGCAGCTTGGCAATATCGGCCGCAGCTTGCTTGGCGCGATCATCTAGCATTGGGGCAATTTCGCCCATCAAAATGGCGACACGGGCAGCTTCGGCGGCATTTTTGGGCCGCACAGCTAGGGCCGGTGGGCGGTCGCGCTCCATCGCGATCAAGGCAATCACGACATCTTCTAAAGCATCGCGATTGCTGGCGAGTTTTGTATTTAATTGCTTTTCCTGCGCGCGCATCTGGATCAGGCGCACTTCGGAACGCTCCACTTCGCGTTCGAGACGGTCGCGGTCTTCCGCAGCCGCGACGAGTTTTTTCCGCAAAGCTTCTGCATCGCCTGCGACGCGATTGGCATCATCGACAAGGGTACCGACCCGCTCTTCCCGCCGTTGACGTTCGGCTTCCAAGCGCTTCAACTCCTGCTCGGCGGAGCTTTGGCCGTAGACCGGCATGGCTGCGCCCAGCGTCACACACAACAGCAGGATCGTTCGAAGTCTGCGCATGCCTGCAGAGATAGCCAGATTTGGGGCGGCGGTCACCTCAGTGTTACAGGGCCGCTTTGGGCTCTAGACGCGGTGATACGGCGTCCCTGCAAGGATAGAGACAGCGCGATAAATCTGCTCTGCCGCCATGGCCCGTACGAGCTTGTGTGGCCAAGTCCAAGAGCCAAAGGCCAGCTTCATCGAGGCAGCTTCGGTCAGGGCTTTGCCGTGTCCATCAGGTCCACCAATGGCCAACACAATGTGGCGTTGGCCTTGATCGCGCAGGCTGGCCAAGCGATTGGCAAAGCCGACGGAGCCCGGCGCTTCGCCGCGTTCATCCAGCGCGATGATGAAACTGCCTGTCTCAATCGCCGCCAACAAGGCCGCAGCCTCTTTGTCACGGTCAGGCTCGCGCAGACGCGGGTCGACCTCAGCCAAGCGAACGGATTTGATGCCCAACGGCTTACCCATGGCATCGGCACGGCCGAGCCAGTCCAACGTCATCGCTTGTTCGGGTTCTTGTGCCTTAAGCCGCCCAATGGCAGCCAAAGTCACATTCAAGCAGCACCTGCCGCGTGGCGGGTTTCCCCGGTCCAAATACGCTCAATCGCATAAAAGGCGCGCACTTCGGGCCGGAAGATGTGGGCGACGATATCGCCAGCATCAATCAACACCCAATCAGCATTGGGCAGACCTTCAACGCGCGCCTTGCCAACGCCCGCATCTTTCAGCTTGCGCACAATATGGTCTGCGATCGCGGCGACATGGCGCTGCGAGCGGCCAGAGGCGACGATAATCGCGTCTGCGATGGAGCTTTTGCCTGTTAAATCAATGCACAGCACATCTTCTGCTTGGTCGTCATCCAAAGATGCGAGGATGATGTCTTTCAGATCAGGATTTTGAGTATCACTTAGTTCGGACGACAGGGTCTTGGCCTTTCAGAAACTTGAAGCCTTCCCTAGCACATATGAAGTCAAAATGCATGCCCTGTTGCAGGCAGTGCGGAACTGGAGCGGAAAATGGTTTTTTAAGGCCAAGCTGATAGACGACTTACAAAGGGGTTTGGTGATGAAAGAGACGGTGGCGTTGGATAGTGCTCAGGCCCGAATGCGGCTGCCTGAAGCTATGGCCGACGCCCGCGCGACCACCTTCGATCTGATCCAAGACCGCAGCATGATCGTGTGGGGCGAACATTGCTCTGAATGTGCCGCGCCCACCTGCTATACCGCCTGCAGCTTCTATACCCCACGCCCAGATGGCCATTGCCGCCGTTTTGCCCATGGCATGGAAACCATCGATACCGGGTCAGCCAACAAAACCCCCTTAACCCGGATCGCTTTCCGCCGCTGGGGCAAGCTGGAAGGACGCGGGCCGGTTGGCGCGCTCGAAAAAGCAGACGCGGCAAACCTAGAACAAGCGCTGCAACCGGCTCTCGGCCTTGGCTTGGCTTTCTTGGCCCGGCGCGAAGCCCGCGCACGCACCGCCAAGCATCAGGCGTTAGGACAAAAAGCGCCCGGCGAATTCGACGCGTTTATGATCGAGGGTGCCGCCCTTTCTGCCGAGACGATCTCTTTCACCTTGACCTTTGTCCCGGTCGACAAGGCTAGCCCCGCTTTGTTTCAGAGCCAGTTTTCGTTGAACGCAGACTGGACTCGCGTCTCGATCCCGGTCGCAGATATTGCGCGCACCATCGACCTCGCCCAAGATTGTCTCGTTCAGATCGAGCCTGTCGGCGAAGCCGAAGGTCTGGAAGTGCTGTTCGGCCTGTGTGATTTTGTGACTTGGGCCAAGGCGGCCCAATCAATCGCACCTCCCTCTGCCCCCAGCACGCCCGCTGCCAAAGCCAAAGTCGTGATCTGGGACCTCGACCATACGATCTGGGACGGCATTCTGGTCGAAGATGGGCCAGAGGGCGTGGTGGTGAAGCCGGGCATTCGCGAGATGATCGAAGCCCTCGATGCGCGCGGGATCCTCCAATCGGTTGCCAGCAAGAATAACCATGATGAGGCGGTGGCCGCCCTCGCCCATCATGGCCTTCTCGACTACATGCTCGCCCCACAGATCAGTTGGGGCCCCAAAAGCGCGGCCTTGGCCCGGATAGCCGAAACCCTCAATCTGGGCCTCGATTCCTTTGTTTTCATCGATGATCAGCCGTTTGAGCGCGGCGAAGTGGGCGAAGCCCACAAGGCGGTAACTGTGCTGGCCGATACCGAAGCGCTCACCCTCTTGGATCGTCCGCAATTTGACGTGCCCGTGACGCCCGAAAGCAAGGGCCGCCGCGCACTTTATGCGGTGGAAGCCGCACGCGCTCTGGCTGCGGAGTCTGCGGCTGGTGATATGGACCAATTCCTACGCAGTT
>NZ_JBMLTR010000181.1:0-5854 GCF_049239865.1 Aquidulcibacter sp. | reverse complement strand
GCTTTCGGCCAGCGATGCAGAGCGCGTCTATGAATTGTCGCAGCGGACCAACCAACTCAATATTGCCGCCACACGTTATAGCCGCGACGATGTCGCCGCCATGCTGTCAGACGCAAATGGAGGTGAGGCTTGGACCCTGCGCTGTGCCGACCGGTTTGGCGATTATGGCCTGATCGGCTTTGCCTATGGCGACCCAAAGACTGGCCATATCCGGGACTTCTTCATGAGTTGCCGCGTACAGCGCAAGCGCGTTGAAGCGGCCTTTTTTGCGTGGCTGGCGGCACGGTGTGAAGCGGCAGGTGCGCACGAGATGACCATCTCTTATCAGAAAGCGGCCCGCAATGGCCCGGCCCTAGAGCTGTTTCAGAATTTGGGCTTTACCTTGACACTGACGGACGACACCCACGGCAGCCTTGCCTGCCCACTGCCCGCAAGTTTTGACGGGCATGATATTGTGCGCATTGAGGCAACCTTGGCCAAACCCAGTGCCGCACTTACTTCTGAGGCTGTTTAATTCATGGCGACTGGACTTCTCACGCGCATTGAAGGGGCCATCACACGGGCGATCCCTTTAAACCCGATCCAATCGCGCCTCACCGAAGCGGTCGCCTCGATCAGCTTTGACGATATTCCGTTTTCGGCGGCACGGGTCGGTGCTCCGATTCTGGAGCGTGCCCAGATTCAGGGCACGTTTTACGTGTGCGGCGGCCATACCGGCCAGACGTTTGAAGACCGCGCCCAGCATGAAAGCCACGATCTTCTGGCGCTTCATCAAGCCGGACACGAAATCGCCTGCCATACCTATGCCCACCCCTTTGTCACCAAGCTAACAGACGCCGGCCGCGATCAAGACCGGAAAGCCAATGCCGACTTTATGCGCAAAACGCTGGGCGATGTGATGATGACCAGCTTTGCCTATCCCTATGGTGCCGTCAGTTTGGCCGCCAAAGCCTATTATGCGCGCCAATTCTTCACCTGTCGGGGCGTGTATCGCGGTCTGAACACGGGTCGGGTCGACTTCTCAGAATTGCGCGCCATCGGGATTGAAAGACGTCAGCATGATATCGGCCAAGTCCGCGACCTCGTCGCCGAAGCCAAAGCGCGCCATGCGTGGATCATTTTCTTCACCCATGACGTGGGGCCAGACCCTTCTGACTATGGCTGCACGCCACAAAATCTTGAGGATGTGATCACGACCCTCAAGGACGCAGGCATTGAAACCCTGCCCGTGAAGGCCGCTGCCGCCAAAGTGATGTTTGGTTAAGCCCGCAAGGCGCGGATCTTCTCAATCATCGCCACACTGGATGGATCGCGCCGATCACTCGGTCCATTTTGCAGGTCAAGATCGATCTCGCTCGCAATCACTTTGCCAAGCTCCACGCCCCATTGGTCAAAGGAATTAACGCCCCACAGCTTGCCTTCAACAAAGGTGCGATGCTCACAAAAAGCCAGATAAGCGCCGAAATTGGCCGGGCTTAGACGGTCCATCAGCACAAAACTGGACGGGCGATTACCTTTGAACACGCGGTGTGGCGCGATAGCGGCAATCTGGTCGGCGCTCGCACCAGCAACTTGCATGGTCTCGGTCACCGATGCCAAGCTCTTGCCATGGGTCAAGGCCTCGGCTTGCGCTAAGACATTGGCCAAAGTCATACGCGTGCGGACAGGGGCGTCCTCATCGTCTTGGGCGACGGCTAGGAACTCAACCGGGGTTACATCCGGGCTCTGGTGGAGGTGCTGGAAGAAAGCATGTTGGGCATTGGTGCCTTCTGCGCCCCAAACGACGGGGCCTGACGTTTCGACACTGTGTCCACTCAGATCGACCGACTTGCCGTTTGACTCCATCTCTAATTGCTGCAGGAATTGCGGCAACAGGCGCAAGCGCTTGGCATAAGGGATGACGGCGCGGCTTTTGAACTGCAGGCACGTGCGATTCCACCAGCCGATCAGACTGGCGATGACAACCGGATTTTCTGCCAGCGGCAATGCCTCAAATAGATTGTCCATCGCTGCGGCACCGGCGTGCATCTCGGCCACGACCTCAGGCCCCAAAGCGATTTCACACGACAGACCCACCGCGGACCATAGTGAAAACCGACCGCCTACCCATTCTTTGAAGTCAAACACGCGGTCCGGCCTAAAGCCTGCCGCTTTGGTCTTTTCCGGTGCTGCACTGATCGCGACCAAATGGGCGCTATCGTCTGGACCAATCGTGGCATGTAGCCAAGCGCGTGCAGCTTTGAGATTCTCCAAAGTCTCCAACGTCGTGAAGGTCTTGGACACGCACAGGATCAAGGTCTCGCGCGGATCAAGACCGACAAGGGCTGCGGCCAATTCGCCGGGCTCGATATTGGCGGCAAAGCGCAATGTGATGTCGCTTCCCGCTGTTGGGGCCAAAGCTTCATAGACGAGGCGCGGTCCAAGGTCGGACCCGCCAATGCCAATATGGACGATGGATTTGAATGGCCGACCATCGGAAGCCGCAATCGACCCATCGCGAACACCGTGCGCAAAGGTTGTTGCGGCGGCCCGACCCGCGCGCACTGCGGCGCTGATCGCTTCGCCCTTGGCCATAAAGTCACGCTCGGGCTGACGCAGCGCCATGTGCATGACCGCACGATCCTCGGTCACATTGATTGCTTTCCCGGCAAAAAGATCGGATCGTGCTTGTTCAAGCCCGCTTTCTTGGGCATGGAGCAGAAGGGCGTCCAAGTCAGCTTGGCTCAGAAGGGCGCGGGAAAAATCAAAGGACAGGCCACCAGCCTGAAAGTTCAAGCGTTTGTGACGCGCTTGATCGAGCAAAAGGGTGGATAAGGAGGCGGAGGCTGCCGACTGGCCGCGGGCGATCAAATCAATGTGGGTCATGGCTCACCTCTGCCAAGACCGCCCGCACTTGTCGAGGCCTTAAGACCCTGACTATCAGTCATCAAACGTGACCAATTTGAGGAAGCCTAATGCCACAGCCAGTCCATGAGACAGATTTCGAAGAAGGCCATGGCACTTCTGGCCTCGGCCAGAAGATTGGCTTTGTCTTGGGGTTGCTGGTTGCTGGGATCATGTTGTGGATCGGCGCGCCCGAGGGCCTGGACCCCAAAGCTTGGAAAGCCCTTAGCCTGTTGGCTTTGATGATCATTTGGTGGGTGAGTGAGGCGATCCCCGTAGCCGCCACCGCGTTATTGCCGCTGGGCATGCTGCCCTTGTTGGGGGTGTTAAAGCCGGTTGATGCTGCGGCACCTTATGCCGACCCGATCATCTTTTTGTTCATTGGCGGCTTTATGATTGCCGCTGCCATTGAACAATCCGGCCTGCATCGCCGCATCGCTATCCATGTACTCGCCGCTGTGGGGTCTAGCCCCGCGGCCATAGTCGGTGGCTTTATGATCGCGACGACTTTGCTGTCCATGTGGATCTCCAACACTGCCACCGCTTTGATGATGACGCCAATTGCGCTGGCAGTGTGCACCGCTGCGGCACCGGCTGGCCCTGACCGCCGAAAGCTGATTGCGGCCTGTGTGTTAGGTGTGGCCTATTGCGCGTCCATTGGCGGGGTGGGCACACCCATCGGCTCGCCCACCAATCTGATCGGGGCCAAGTGGTTGGACGCCAATGGGGTGGGGTTAAGCTTCCCCGAATGGATGGCCATTGGCGGCGCGATCATTTTGGTCATGGTGCCACTGGCTTGGTTGATCTTGACCAAGATCGCCTATCGCCTGCCCGCCCATTTGGGCGATGACACAGCCCGCGAAGTCATCGCAGCAGAGGCCCGCGCTTTAGGCCCGATGAGCCAGAAAGAAGCGCGCGTGATGGTTATCTTCCTCAGCGTGGCGCTGGCTTGGATTCTGCGTGAGCCCTTGAGCAAATTGCCCGGCCTGCAAGGCTTGACCGATATGGTGATCGCTATTCTGGGGGCTGTTGCTTTGTTTGTTGTGCCCGCAGGGGACAAAGCTGACCCGAACAAGGCCTTGCTCGGCTGGGATGTGGCCGAGCGCATCCCTTGGGGCATTGCCATCCTGTTCGGCGGTGGCCTGTCGATGGCGGCAGCTCTGGAAGCAACCGGCCTGTCGACCTTTATCGGTGGCTATATGGCCGGCATTGGGACTTTGCCCATCCTGCTCGTTGTTTTGATCCTCGTGGCCGCGACGGTCTTCTTGTCTGAACTTGCCTCTAATGTCGCGACGCTGACAGCCATGTTACCGGTTCTAACGGCGATGGTCGCAGGTTCTGGGGGCGATGCCTTTTTGATTGGGGCGTCGGCGACCTTTGCTGCCAGCTTTGGCTTCATGTTGCCGATTGCGACCGCCGCCAATGCCATCGCTTATGCAACCGGAGCGCCCAAACAGGCTGAGATGCTGCGCATTGGTTTTGCGTTGAATCTGTTCGGAGTTCTGACCATTGCTGCCGCTGTTGGCCTGATTGGACCCTTGGTGACGGGTTAAAATCCCGCCCCTGCCCTTAACAAGTTTGTCGGACCGCAATAAGGTGAAGTCAGGCCTTTTCTCGAGCATTTAGAAGGATTTGGTGTAACCCATGAGTGAGTCCATTCTGATCGGCGCCGGTGGCGAGCCGCTTGCCTCTATTGAGCTTTTGTTGAAGCGGGCCAACCGTCATGGCTTGGTCGCCGGTGCGACCGGCACGGGCAAAACCGTAACGCTGCAAGTCCTCGCCGAAGGATTTTCGCGCGCAGGCGTGCCGGTCTTCGCGGCCGACATCAAAGGCGACCTCTCGGGCATGAGCCAATCGTGGGAGCCCTCGCCCCCGTTCAAGGCGCGCGCCGAACAGATTGGTTTGACCGACTATAAAAGCGAGTCGACCCCTGTCGTATATTGGGACCTCTATGGCCAAAAGGGTCACCCCATTCGCACCACGATTACGGAAATGGGCCCCACCCTGCTCGCCCGCCTGATGGAAGTCAGCGACGCACAAGAAGGGGCTTTGGCGGTTGCCTTTAAGATGGCCGATGAAGAGGGCCTGTTCCTCTTAGACATGAAGGACCTCAAAGCCATTCTCGACTATATGGCCGAAAATGACAGCGTCGTGTCGAAGAAATATGGCCTCGTGACACCCCAGTCGATTGCAGCCCTTCAGCGCAAAATCATGCAATTGGATCAAGCCGGGGCTGATGGCTTCTTCGGCGAACCAGCCCTTGATCTGCGCGACTTCATGCGGACTGACCTGTCCGGCAAAGGCATCGTCAACATTCTGGCGGCAGACCGTCTGGTCCAGAGCCCGACACTCTATTCGACCTTCCTGCTCTGGATGCTGTCAGAATTGTTCGAGCAATTGCCGGAAGTCGGCGATATGGATCGGCCGAAAATGGTGTTTTTCTTCGATGAAGCCCATTTGCTGTTCCGCGACGCGCCAAAGGCGTTGCTCAACACCATTGAGCAGGTGGTGCGCCTCATCCGCTCTAAAGGGGTTGGCATTTATTTCGTCACCCAGAATCCGCAAGACATTCCCGAGACCGTGTTGGCGCAATTGGGCAACCGGGTTCAGCACGCGCTGCGCGCTTATACGCCAAGCGAAACCAAAGCGGTGCGCATTGCCGCCGAAAGCTTCCGGCCTAACCCAGGCTTTAAGACAGAAGATATGATTACGGCCTTGGGCGTAGGTGAAGCTTTGGTCTCCACTCTCGACGCCAAAGGTATCCCCACGATGGTGGAGCGCACCTTTATCCGCCCCCCCTTAAGCCAAGTTGGCCCTTGCTCGCCCGAAGCACGCGCCCGCGTGATTTCATCCAGCCCCATCGGCCCGCGCTATGATGCGGTGGTGGACCGTGAAAGCGCGTTTGAAATCCTCGAACGCAAGGCCGCTGAACTTGAAGCCCAGCAAGCCGAGATGGAACAGCCAGAACCAA
>NZ_JBMLTR010000180.1:0-1556 GCF_049239865.1 Aquidulcibacter sp. | reverse complement strand
CCTGATAGAGGATGAAACCTATGAATACCGACACACTTCTGACCGTTGAAGATGCGGCCTCCCATTTGAAGATTTCCAAGCACACTTTGAACCGTTGGCGCGTTACAGGTGAAGGCCCTCCCTTCATCAAATATGGCCCCCGGTTGATCCGTTATCTCGTTACCGCGCTTGATGAATGGGCGCAGGAGCGCATGTTCGCCAATACCAGCCAATATGGGCGGTAGGCTCTTGGCTTACCAATCTTCGCCAAATGCCAGAGCGTTTAGGCGCGTCAAGGTAACCTTCTTGAAGGGGGCTCGGCCCACCTTGACCCGCCCATCACGCTCTGGCGCACCATTAGGTGTCGGGACGCGGCGCGCGTCCCTTCATTACCTCTCGACCTCGCCTCTGGCAGGTCGAACACGGGGCTAGAGGGAACAGCGAAAGAATTGGCAGAAACGTTGGTTCTGGCTTCGCACGTTCAACTGCTGTCAACCAATTGAATGGGCTAACGCCGAGCTACTGGCGCAGGAATGAAACACACACATCGCATACATATCTTGTTTTGACTTTAGAGAAAGTGTGTATATTGTACACACTCAGCGAGGGGCAACATTGCCGAAGCGACCAAAGACCAAGGACATTATCAAGCGGCTGAAAAGCGAAGGATATGTGCAGAAGGCAACGGAAGGGTCTCACAAGCACTTTGTCCACCCTGACTTTCCGGGCAAGATCACTGTGGTCGTGAGCAAGGCCGAACAGTCCATAGGGGTACTTCGGGAAATCTATCGGCAGGCCAAATGGAAGTGGCCACCTGAATAGCCAGGCCGCCCCCTCTCAAACAAAGCAAAAAGATATTTATTAAGTGGAGAACACCCCATGACACAGAATATAACCAGCAGCAGACCTAAATGGTCTGTTGCTTTCGACCACGATCCCGTGGTCGGGATGTGGGGAGCAGTGGTTCTGGATCTTCCCGGATGCACATCGGGTGGAGACAGTTTGGAGGAAGCCAGAAGCAATGTCCGTGAAGCGATCGCCCTTTACATTGCTGATGTACAAGAAGAGACCGGAACAGTTCCAAGCCCCTTAGGGTTAGAGAGCATTCTAAGGATAGCAGAAACCGACGCAGATATGCGGGAGAGACTAGAAGGAGCCATCGTTCTGGAATCTGATGCTGGTGAACTCAAATCCCGATCAGTTCGCGTTCAGATCACGATGAACGAGGGTTTGCTTGCGCGTGTCGACCAAGTTGCTGAGAGTGTCGGCATGAATAGAAGTGCATGGCTCGCGGAAGCTGCGCGTCGTCTTATAGCCTAGATAGTATCTTTTGGGCCTAATACTGTCGGGACCCGGGGAAGGTCTCGACAGTATTTCCCCATCAATTCATTTGGCAGTCAATCATAGGGCCTAGGCGGAAGAATTTGACACTTCAATTCCATTGGCGAAGTCTGCGACCTACTTTGAAGTCAAGACCGTCAAAAGAAGTCTGACTTGATCCTCGTAAACGGGCCTTAATTCTCACGCTCCATAAGTTCGCGCGGCAGCATGAGCTGCGAACGTGCATCATAGACGCC
>NZ_JBMLTR010000179.1:0-2521 GCF_049239865.1 Aquidulcibacter sp. | reverse complement strand
TCTTTGGGTTTCGCCCGATTCGGGGGCGCTTGGCTCTAACACTGAAATTGCCAAAGCGAGCGAGCTTTACCAGCTGGCCCCGTTCTAGGGTTTTGGCCAAATGCTCCAACATGGATTCCAGCAAATCTGAACAATCATTCCGCGACAAACCTACTTCACGCCCTAAAGCGTCAATTAAATCTGCGCGAGTTAGCGTTTTACCCACGTCTTGCCCCCCTCATTGGCTTTCCCGAAGTCCGCCCACTTTGTGGTGCGTCCATCCGGTCTCCCTATTAGCTACAATCGCATTAAACCCCTATTTTACAATACGTCCAGTCCCCTTACAGCCGGATAAGCGACGCACCCCATGTAAAACCGCCACCCATGGCTTCTAAAAGCACCAAATCACCCTTTTTGATGCGGCCATCTTGGCGTGCGACCTCAAAAGCCAGCGGAACGGAGGCCGCAGAGGTGTTACCGTGCAGGGTAACTGTCGTGATCACTTTGTGCTCGTCCAAGCCCATGCGGCGGGCGACGCCTTCCAGAATTCGGCGGTTAGCCTGATGGGGCACGAACCAGTCAATATCGGCAACCTCAACACCAGCTTTCGCGCAACATGCTGCAATTGCTTCAGAAATATTGCCAACCGCGTGGCGAAACACGGCTTGGCCCTGCATTTTGAGCTTGCCAATACGGCCGCCTTGGGAGGCCCCGCCGTCAACATAGAGCAAGTCAGCGTGACGACCGTCGGCCCGCAGCGCATGAGCGAGGACCCCGCGACCACCCGCTTCTTCGACTGGTACAGCCCCGATAATCATCGCCCCAGCCCCGTCACCGAATAGAACGGCCGTTGTGCGGTCAGACCAATCCAAGATGCGGGAAAATGTTTCTGCCCCAATCACCAAGGCCGTCTTGGCCTGGCCCGTCTGCACCATGGCATCGGCAACCGACAGCGCATAAACGAATCCAGAGCAGACCGCTTGCACGTCAAAAGCAATGGCCACCGGAATGCCCAGTTCTGCTTGGATTAAGGTCGCGGTGGCGGGAAAGGTGCGATCGGGCGTTGAGGTCGCACAAACGATCAAGTCAATGTCGGCAGGGCTGAGTTTAGCGTCTGCCAAAGCACGACGAGCCGCTTCGGTACCCAAAGTCGCTGTCGTCTCTAGCGGCCCAGCCACCGCGCGTTGGGCAATCCCGGTCCGTTCTTGAATCCAAGCATCGCTGGTTTCGATCATGGTTTCGAGTTCGGCATTGGTCACAATGCGCTCTGGCGTCATCGCGCCACTACCCAGAAAGACCGACCGCATCAGGCCTGAACCGTATGCCATCGCGCTTAAGCCTCCTCGACCGCAGCAGCGGGTTGCACGGGCGTTTGCGCCGCAGCGCGTGCCGCAGATAGGCGCAATAAATTATCGGCCACTTGGGTCATATAAGAGCTCGACGCCAAGCGCGCGCCCACGGCCATCGCATTGGCAAACCCACGCGCATCGGTGCCGCCATGGGATTTGATGACGAGACCATTGAGGCCCAGAAACACCCCGCCATTAGAGCTGCTGGGGTCCATCCGATCTTTCAGCTTTTTCAGCCCCGAAGAAGCCAAGAGCGCCCCCGCCATCGCAAGCGGGCTTGAGGTCAGGGCCTCTTTCAAAAACGCACCAACCAGACGGGCTGCCCCTTCGGCAGTCTTCAAGGCAATATTGCCAGTGAAGCCATCGGTGACAACCACGTCCGTCTTGCCCATCGAAATATCATTGCCTTCGACAAAGCCATGGATATCAAGGTTCAGACTGGCACCATAGAGACGTAACAAGCGCATGGCTTCGCGAATATCTTCATGGCCCTTCACCTCTTCTGAGCCGACATTCAGGAGACCTATCTTTGGCCGCTCCAACCCATAAAGCGCCTTGGCAAAAGCCTCGCCCATAATGGCAAAGTCCACCAATTGATCGGGATCTGAATCCACGTTCGCGCCCACATCCAACACGACGCATTGCCCCTTGGGCGTAGGCCACGAGGCTGTAATCGCGGGGCGGTGCAGCCCCTCCATCGTGCGCAATTGCAAATGCGCAACAGCCATCAAAGCGCCCGTATTACCAGCCGACACGACAGCTGCAGCCTCGCCAGCCTTCACCGAGGCAATGGCATTCCACATGCTGGTGCCCTTCTTGCGCATGGCTTGGCTGGGCTTGGCATCCATCGGAACGATGTCCGGCGTGTGGCGCACGTCGCTGGCGGCTTTTGCAGCAGGCAAATCTGCCAACAGGCGGTCTAAGGCAGCTTGATCGCCATGCAGGATAAAGCGGGCTTTCGGGTTGTCCTGCGCAAATTGATTCACTCCGGCAAGGATTGAATCTGGTGCGTGATCCCCGCCCATGGCGTCGATCGATAGCATTAAGCCATGTGTCATCCCGTCTCCTTGGGCGTTTGCCCCTGCGCCTATAGCCGACCGAACCAGTCAGCGCTGCGAGGCGGCATTACCCACCAAACTGGCGAAACTCCATGACATTATTCAGACGATTCTGGTTAAATCGCTGCAGTTTCC